>JALLOG010000016.1 GCA_027717645.1 Desulfobacterota bacterium AH_259_B03_O07 | reverse complement strand
CCACATCCCACACAAATATCCGCTCTAGCTCCTGAAGCTACTGAGAAAAATAGCAATACTGTACAAATCGGTATAAGTAACTTACTTCTTAATAAACTTCGCATCCTCATAATTTTTTACCTCCTTTAATTTTAAGTAAATTTATAGATATTTACTCTTGATTGACCGCCCCGCTAGCAAAGTCAGATCCCATCTCAAAAGTACAATCGATGACGCACTGTGTAAACGCTGCATCATTACCAAAATGTTGATCTATACAAATTACGTAGCAATCTTGTCCATTCAAAGTGGCATTCTCCGTATCGGCTGCCCATGCTGTGCTCAGCGCAAGTGCATCTTGGGAAAAGGTGGTCGTAGGCCTCATTAAGACCATAGACATAACCAAAAAGAAGGCTACAAACATAACCTTCAAAAAAGAAAATCTTATCATAACCATATCCTCCTTTAATTAATTTGATAATTTTATTTAATTCTATAATTCTTATACGATACTCATCTTTTTTAATATATTTTAATCACAGTTTAAATAATTTGTCAATAGGTTTTTTATCTTTTTTCACCGTAGTATTGATAAATTCCAGTTTGGACTCATATCTATGATGTGTCAAGATGTTTAGCTTACGTGTTCTAGTGTCTAAAATTATTCAATCTCCTTCTTGAATTTTAGTTTTTCTTATTAGAACATAATAAAAATACTTTGTCAATAGTTTTTTTCATTTTTTTTCATTTTTATCTTTTTTCACCGTAGTATTGATAAATTCCAGTTTGGACTCATATCTATGATGTGTCAAGATGTTTAGCTTACGTGTTCTAGTGTCTAAAATTATTCAATCTCCTTCTTGAATTTTAGTTTTTCTTATTAGAACATAATAAAAATTATTTGTCAATTTAAAAATTAAAAGTGAACCGTCTGTGTAGGATTTTCCAATATTGACTTTGTGTCATGTAAGCATTATCATGTGCATAAGTTCTGCATTTCAACTTAATAACAGGATACTGAAAAGGGAGGATGAATAATGTTTAAAAAATATTTTTTTATCTTAGTGCCTATTTTTGCCGTATTACTTTTATTTAGTTTATTCGAGTTAATCAATTCTTCCAAGGCTCAACAAACTATCAATCAACCATCAGATATTATAGTTTTCCATAATCCGCTTAGCACTACCAAAAGGAACCGTTTATTAGATCGGATCCAATCTTTTGGGGGGAGAGTCAAATACAGATATCACATCATAGATGCAGTTGCTGTTAGAGGATTTCCCACCGGATTCTTTCAGTCTCTTAATCGTGACCCCGACATTATTGGCATATTGAATGATGGGGAAGTCCACGCCCATCTATCTGAGAGTTTACCTATTATTTTTGATCAAATGGGTGATGTTGTGCATAACGACATGGGAATTAAAGGAGACGGAGTTGTAGTCTGTGTGGTTGATACCGGTGTTGATTGCAATCATCCCGACTTGTCTGGCAATTGTGTTGAGGGGAGGGACTTTGTAAATACCGATAATGATCCATCTGATGGCAACGGTCACGGAACCCATGTTGCAGGCATCGTTCGCGGCGTCGCACCCGGGGTTCTGCTCAAGGTCGCCCAGGTATTAAACTCGGGCGGTAGCGGCTCTTTTTCAGATGTTATAGCTGGCATTGAGTGGTGTATGAACATGGGTCAATTCGCTGACCCCAGTGATCACTTAGCAAATGTAATAAACATGAGTTTGGGAGGAGGCTCGTTCACCGGAGCTTGCGATGGTGATATGGCGGCAATTGCTTCAAATAATGCGGTGGACGAAGGAGCTGTCGTCGTATCCAGCTCAGGTAACGACGGAACAAAAAATGCTATGGGCACACCTGCTTGCGCTTCTAAAGTGATCGCCGTAGGCGCAACCTATGATCTCGATGAAACTATTTCCTTATGCTGCCTGAGTTTCTTCGGCTTTTGCTTTCAACCTTGTAGCGAATCTGTTAGTGTGGACCAAGTTACTTCCTATAGTAACGGGGGACAAGAACTTGATGTAACAGCACCCGGCTCATTTATAACCTCAACTTGGCCAGGAGGTGGATATAATGAATTGGAAGGGACATCAATGTCCGCTCCGCATGTTGCCGGACTTGCCGCACTTTTAGTGGGAGAAGATCCCACCCTTTTACCTGAGGAAGTAAGGTTTATTATAAGTGATACCGCACTAGACTTAGGTCCGCCGGAGTTTGACGACTCCTATGGTTATGGTCGTATTGATGTCATACGAGCTATCCGTGATGGGGTGAATGGTCCAACACCTGCACCATCACCTACTCCAGCACCCACTCCAACGCCTACTCCAGCTCCCACACCAACACCTGCACCATCACCTACTCCTACTCCTACACCAACACCTGCACCAACACCTACTCCTACTCCTACACCAGCACCCACACCAACACCTGCACCATCACCTACTCCAGCACCCACTCCAACACCTACTCCTACTCCAGCTCCCACACCAACGCCCACCCCCATTTGTGGAGACGATATTTGCGAAGGAAGCTCAGCAGGGGAAGATTGCAATACATGTCCGGCGGATTGTCCCGGTGGGTTCTTTGGTACTTGTTGCGGCGATGGAGTATGCGGATTTTTTGAGTCCAGTAGCTGCCCAGTGGATTGCTAAACTTAATATGGATTTAAGGAAATATATAATTCTATAAAAATTATTAGCTTTGAATAGACAGTTGTGGAAGGATCTCATTCTCAATGAACTTTAATTTTTTATTTATAGATAAATTCACATCTGTCCAAAATATGTTTTATATAAGAGTCCTTTCCACTTAGGATCTTAAGACCGTTAGGTAATAGGAAGTAAAGCCGCGACTGGAAAGTCACGGCTTTCGGGGCTGTTAAGCATTCAACGATAGCCGAGGTCTTTTTACCTCGGTTATTTATTTTTGTCATTCTGAACTAGATTCAGAATCTAGTATTTCAGGCCCCCAATCAAAGATGATAAAAAACTGAGGACTAAAGTCTTCTGCAACTACATTTGCTACCTTTGTTAATCGCTAGAATTGCAAAAATCCCCATAAATTCCCTCCGAAAGGCTCTGGGGGAGTCGACTAAGTGAAGTAAACCGAATGGAAAGCATTAGAAGGAAGTATGAATGGGAATAAGTGGAACCTGAGTTGAAAAGCCGTTATTTCCTGTCTAAGACACTAACTATATATAAAGGTATAATAATGGAAGTTCGGTTTATTTTTGACTGCAGTCAGCTGGGTAACCACTATTAATTAATATGATCAGTTTACAACTTATACATATCATAACCATAGATAGAAAAGAGGTTTGATAATTTAAGGTGTCTCCTGATCGGTATTCGTTTTTTTATTCTGTGTTAATATCTCTATTTTTTTCTGCTTTTTTAACTTGTCAACAAAATCTTGAATAAGCTTCCCCTTCTTATCCATTATTATCTTTGATTTTATACCATTTTTAACTAAATCAAAGGATGCATATCTTTTCTTCACAAACTTTATTATCCTGTATATGTCGATTCCTTCATAGCTTCCATCATAGACCAACTCAATATCCCCATGTTTCTTATTTAGGAACAAACTGTCATGGTAATTAGGAGAGGTAATAACCATTTCACCCCCCAAACTCTTGGTATGGGATGTTGAATACTCTTTAACGAGCTTTTTAAAGTCTTCTCCAGATAAAGCCTTTTTGTAGACTTCTTCGGCTACCTCTTTATTATTCAAAACTATTTCAAGACCCTTTATAGTTAAAAATTCATTTTTATGATCTTTATAATAGTTCTCGACTTCCCCTTCTTCTATACTGACTTCTCCAACGCTAATGAAAAGATCATTAGCGAATTTGCCAACTATTACATCCTTTATCTTTTCTTGAACTTCTCTATCTTTATCAACACCCCTTCGGATGGCCTCCTGGTAAAGAAGCTCCCGTTGAATTGCATCATCGAGTTTTAAAAATCCAATATCCTCTTCATAAATTACCGTACCGCCAACTACAGCAAGTGGGGTCCCTTGTCGATTTTCCTGAGATGCTTCTCTTGAACACCCTATATTGAAAAGAAGGAGAAACGAAATGAAGAAAAAAAGCTGATACATACTTTAACCTCCAAAATTTGGTTTGGATTATTATTTTAATACTACAAAGTAAATTTTGTCAAGATAGCGAGTATATAAATACTTTATCCACTACTGATATAAACTCTGGTTGGTGGGAAGGAGAGGCAGTAATGGGTAGATCACAGGAAGCAGTGTTTGGTGGTATAAAACGGGTAAGAAATAGATTTCCTTTCGCCTTTAAAGAGATTCACTCTGATAATGGGACAGAATTCATCAATTGGCATCTTTTTAGATATACCAACAAAGAGATCTAGGGTTTCCCAGGTCACGGCCGAATAAGAAGAATGATAATTGCTTTGTGGAACAGTAGGACTGGACTCGTCGGAAGAAGTTTGTTGGTTATTTCAGATATGAGAGTACAAAGGAGTTAGAGATTCTCAATTATCTATACAGCAATGAACTTAGACTTTATAAGAACCTTTTTCAATCAGTAATAAAGCTTATTTCAAAACATAGAACTGGTGGAAGGATACATCGTAAGTATGACGATCCCAAGACCCCACATCAGAGGGTAATGGAATCTAAGGAGGTTGAACAAAAGGTAAGGCAGAAGTTGAGGAAGACATATTTAGATTTGAATCCAGCTCAGCTCAAAACAGAATTTAATCAGTAACCCTTGTGGGATTTTCTAGGACTTTTTGGATTAGTATTCATATTCATATTCAAAATCATGAATATATTAATCGGCGATGGTGAAATTGGTTTCGCACCAGGATAGTGCTCCTACATTTAAAATTTTAGTAGACATCTTTGCTAGGAGTGGCTGTGATCATTATGGCGATCTAAAGATCAGCCGCTATACATTTTCAAGAATTTCAAAAATGAGGGGACAAGAATGTCCCATCTATTGATACGCGGGGGGCTTTCCAACCCCGAATGGAGACCTAAAGGTCCCTGCTACATTTCATTATGGATAAAGCGGAAAGATTTAGCCTTCCAAATAAATTCTGGGTAGTAAACCAGTCTTGCTGGTAGCAATTACAGTTTTATTTATGATTTATGATTAGTATAGTACAACGAATATTAAAAGAGCATTAAAACATAGCATTCGATGCCTTAAAGATGTTTATATTGTATTTAAGATATATAAGACTAATAGGGTCATAAAGCCTATTGGATCAATTTTATTGCAGCTTCTACTTTATGCCCCTCACTCGAAATCTTAATACGTTTTCACAAATCCGTCACAAATTTTGGTTGTATTAGTATTTACTTGTTGCTAAAGTCTTTACAAAATTGTTAATTTGATATAAAAATAGTCATTAAAAAATTTTAGTTGATAAGTGAACTATGGATTAGTAATATTATAGATTATAATTATTTTAGTAAAAATTTAAGGTGAACATTTATATTGAGTAGAATCTTCTCCCTAATGAAGAATATTCATTTTACATTTGTCATTATTGCACTCCTGTTATTCTTCTCACTTTTCTCCTCTGTCTCTGAAAACAAGGAGAAGGATAGCGAATCGTATGACCTTGGGGTTCTTCCTCTCGTAATCAGGTACGTAAAAAAATACTACGTTAATAAACCCGCAATAAATCCTAAAACCATGTTAATTAATGGAATGGGCAGACTTGAAAAATCGATTGATGAAGTCCTTGTTGATTTTCCTGACGGTGAGAATAGCACATCATTCAGAGTTCAGGTCTTAAATGAATCAGAAACCTTTGATATGAATGGTATCTATGATCTCAAGAGCATGAAGGAAAAGATAGAAGAAGTATTCAGATTTATCCGACCACGTCTAACATCCGAAGAACCCGAGATTCGCGACGTAGAGTACGCCGTAATAGATGAAATGCTTAAAACCTTAGATCCCCATTCGGGCATCATAACTCCACAGGTTTACCAGGAGTTTATGATCGAAACAGAAGGAAGCTTTGGAGGTCTTGGAATTGTAATCGGAATTAGGGATGGTCGGCTTACTGTCATTTCTCCCATCGAAGGAACGCCGGCGTATCGTGCAGGGATAAAATCTAACGATAGGATCGTTCAGATTGAAAATGAATCGACCATAAATATGTCTCTAATTGAAGCAGTTGGAAAACTCAGGGGTCGTAAGGGCAGTGCTGTCAACATTTTTGTTGACAGAGAAGGATATAATGAGCCAAAGAAATTCAACATAGTAAGGGACACAATTAAAATAGAAAGCGTCGAGACCTTCGATATAGATGATGGAATTTTATATGTAAGAATAAGGGACTTTCAGAAAAATACACTTAACAGCATTAAAGAAGGATTAGAAAAGAGAAAAGACAGCATTCGGGGACTGATACTTGATCTAAGAGGAAATCCAGGAGGTTTATTAGACCAAGCAGAGAAAATTTCAGATGTCTTCTTAAAGAGGGGAGTAATTGTCAGCACAAAAATAGGGGAATCAAAAAAACTCTACAGCGCTAGGCAACGAGATAGTGATTTTACCGGTAAGGTAGTTGTATTGATAGACTCTGGTAGCGCGAGTGCGTCTGAGATTGTTGCAGGAGCATTAAAAAATAATGACAGGGCTGTGATTGTGGGGAAGAGAACATTTGGAAAAGGATCGGTGCAGCAAATATTCGATTTAAATGATGGATCTGCCCTAAAACTCACTATAGCTAACTATCTCACTCCTGGGGATATTTCAATTCAAGACGTCGGAATTACACCGGACATCTTGCTTCAACCAGCAGTAATCTTAAAAGATGCGGTTATCTTTAATTCATCTGAAGAAAGTAGACAAAAAGATTCAAATGAAAAACAGGAAAGAAAAGTCTTAGAAGATCCCATATATTCCATTAGGTTCTTAGATACATCTACAACAATTAATAACGAAGAGGAAGAAATAACACCTGAAGAAGCGTTGACTCGCGAAGAGAAGAGACAAAAAATTAATAACGACTTCTATATCGATGTAGCAAAAGAAATTATCAATTCAACAAATTCACTCTCAAGGGAATTAATGCTCCATCAATCAGAAAGCAGCATAAAAAATCTGTCAAAGAATGAAGAAGTCAAGATGGGAGAAAAATGGCAAGAGATGGGAATAGATTGGTCTTCATTAGAAACCGCAAGTAGGGGAGCCGGGATCAAAGTTAATGTTTCTCCAGCGAATTTAAATTTTAAAGCGGGGGAAAAGCTACCGGTTACTGTTGAAGTTGAGAATAATGGCTCAACGCCTCTTTATAGACTTTCGGCAGTAACCAAATCTGACAACCCGATTTTTGATGGAAAGGAATATATATTTGGCAAACTAAATCCGGGCGAAAAAAGAAAATGGGATCATACCTTTGATATTCCAAAATGGGCACTTACCAGGGAAGACAAGATCACCCTTCAGTTTATGGAATCAAACAATACGGAAGTTCCGGAGCATACATTTAAGGCTAGAATCGAGGAACTACCCAGGCCGCGATTCACTTTTAATTACGAAATCGTAGATGATGGAAGATATGATTCAATCGGTAATGGAAACGGAATTCCCGAATTAGGTGAAACAATAGGCCTGTTGTTAAGGGTTAAAAACAACGGCAAAGGAAAAGCTCAAAAAAGCATTGTTACATTGAATAACCTGTCGGGAGATAAAATTTTTCTGGAAAAAGGAAGATTCGAATTCGAGAACCTTTCACCGGGTCAGATAAAAGAGTCTGCTTTTAACTTTGTGGTAAAGCAGCCAGACAGCCAAATAGAAATGGAACTTCAAATCGTTGAAGATGTCTTTAGGGATGGAATAATAAGCAAAATCAACATCCTCGAAGAAGAGAAAGAGGATAATTTTCTAAATAGTTCACAAAGCATCGTTGTCTTAAATGACAAGGCACTGATTAAAGGAGGAAGCTTTAGGGATGCACCCGTACTGGCGGTATCTGAGAAAGGTACCGGTTTTAACACAGTTGGTGAAAACGATGAGTGGGTTAAAATCAAACTCAATGAGAATTTAATTGGTTGGATAAAGAAAGACGACATTATTTTTGTTGACTTCGTAAGTTCGCCAACTGATACATCTAGCTTAATAGAGGTTTTTGAAGGACCTCCTGTTATTGACGTTAAACACCCTCCACTCTCAACAAATTCCTCAGAGGTTGTTTTGAACGGCCTTGTCAAAGACATAGATGGCGTCGATCTTGTTTATGTTTTTTTGGATGATAACAAGGTTATGCTTATTCCTGCCAAAGACAATGAGGTCCCCATATCTATCAATTTAAAACTAAATGATGGAACTAATGTCATTACTATTTTTGCAAAAGATTCCAACGGACTAATCTCTAAAGAATCTATTGTCATAAGGAAAGAGGTTTAAAAAAGGAAATGTTTGGTGAATGGTTAAATTCATCTTGGGTAGAGTCTTTAGTGGAGCATTTGTTGTACTAGTAGTTGTTTCAATTACATTCTTCCTTCTTAGAATTGTCCCCGGCGGTCCGTTTGATACTGAGAAAAAACTCCCCCCTCAGATTCAAAAGAACATAGAAGAGAAATATAAACTTAATGAACCCTTTTTGAAGCAATATACAAGATATTTAAAGAATTTGGGTATGGGTGATTTTGGCCCTTCGTATAAATATATTGATAGAACAGTTAATGACATTATTAGGGACACCCTACCCGTTTCTATACAACTCGGTGTTGTTTCCCTGATCATAGCCATAATTATAGGCGTAGCAGGAGGCATAATCTCAGCCAGTAGGCCAAGAGGCTTTTTTGACTTCTTATCGGTTTCTTTCGCTACTGCACTGGTTTCAGTCCCGAGTTTCGTAGTTGGCGCTTTATTAATATACATCTTTGCAATAAAGCTTGGCTGGTTTCCAGCCGCTCTATGGGGGGGCGCAGATCATCTTGTTCTACCGGCACTAACACTTGCGGCAGGACCCGCCGCCTACCTTGCTAGACTAACTAGAGCAAGTATGTTAGAGACCTCACAGGCAACTTTTGTAAGAACTGCTAGGGCAAAAGGTCTAAGTGAATTCATGGTGGTGATTAAACATATTCTCAAAAATGCTCTTATCCCCGTCGTTACAGTGTTAGGACCCATTACGGCATTTTTGATAACTGGTTCGTTTGTAGTAGAGCAAATCTTTGCAATACCTGGTATGGGCAGATTCTTTGTATTTGCCGTATCAAATAGGGACTACCCATTAGTTATGGGAATAACAGTTGTATATACTGTTGTACTCGTCCTAGCCAATCTAATCGTGGATATATGCTACGTATATCTGGATCCAAGGATAACATTTAATAAGGGAAAATTATAACAAGATGCGAAATATTGAACTCAGGATTGAATATGACGGAACACACTATTTTGGATGGCAGAGGCAGAAAAACAAACCCACAATCCAAGAAATTCTAGAAAACGCAATCGAGAAAATAACCAAAAAAAGTCCAAAACTCATAGGATCTGGAAGAACCGATACAGGTGTACATGCCCTAGGCCAAGTCGCAAACTTTAAAACCGAGAGCATTATGAGTCCACAACTATTCCAAATGGCCATCAATTCAATACTTCCGAAAGACATAGTAGTTATTAAAGCGCATGAAGTGAATTTTGACTTTCATTCGCAGTTTGATTCAAAAAGCAAGACTTATCTATACAGAATATTAAATCGTCCTTATCCCTCGGCCCTTGAAAGATATAGAGCTTGGTTTATACCTTTTCCACTAAATATTGAAAATATGAAGGAATCTTCCCGAGTACTACTAGGAGAACATGACTTCAGGGCATTTGCGCTCTCCATTAACTCAGTAAATAGCACGGTTAGAAATGTATTAAACGTTAGCTTTAAGTTAAAACAAAAACACATTATAGAGTTTGAGATTGAAGCCACAGGCTTTCTCAAGAGAATGGTTAGATTGATTGTAGGCACACTCATACAGGTAGGGGAAGAAAAAATTACCGATGTTGAATTTAAGAACATTTTGGATAAAGGAGAAAAGACAAAATTCGTGAGACCCGCACCGCCATGGGGGCTCTTTCTCAAAAAAGTTAAGTATTGATGACGAATTCACATAATATCTATTGAAAACAAACATCTTCTAAGTCACCCACCAGCAAGACTGGTGGGCTACCCGTAGATTTATGGGGTACCCGAGGACTGGTGGGCTACCCGTTGAATTAATACGACACCTAAGGGTAGGCGACGAGTCTTGCTCGTTGCATTCAATCAATTGCGCCAGAGGGTATCGAGTCCCCACTATCGTGTTCGAGACAACCCTGCCCCGAATAGATGGTTACAAATCGCAACAATCATGTAAAAATAATCGAATAAAATGAAATTTCTTAGATTCAAGAATAAAAATGGAAAAGCTTCATACGGGCAATTTCTAGGAGATAAGGTTTTAGAGATCAGGGGAGACATCTTTGGAGAATATGAAATCACCAATACAGAATATAATCTAACTGCCCTAAAGTTTCTTCCCCCTTGTTCCCCTACTAAAATCGTTGCGGTTGGACTGAATTATCAAGATCATGCTCGAGAAATGAAAAAAAAACTTCCTGATGAGCCCTTGCTTTTTATTAAACCAGCCACTTCTGTTATAGGGCATGAGGATAGAATCATTTATCCGAGTCACATGTCTACGAGAGTGGACTTTGAGGGAGAACTCGGAGTTGTCATTGGAAAAAGAGCCAAGTGGTTGAATGAAGATAATGCCATTGATCATGTCTTTGGATATACATGCATCAACGATGTGACGGCCCGCGACCTTCAGGCAAAAGATATCCAGTATTCAAGGGCGAAGGGATTTGACACATTTGCTCCAATCGGTCCGGTGATTGAAACGGAACTTGATCCAAATGATCTGGAGATCTCAACTTCCCTCAATGACGTGATAATGCAACACTCAAGAACATCGGAACTTATTTTTAA
The DNA here is from genome assembly GCA_027717645.1 of Desulfobacterota bacterium AH_259_B03_O07. Classification (GTDB taxonomy): domain Bacteria; phylum Desulfobacterota_D; class UBA1144; order Nemesobacterales; family CSP1-2; genus JALLOG01. The sequence continues at coordinate 26,838 of JALLOG010000016.1, read as the reverse complement.
TGTCTCAAGATTAATAAGCTTTATATCAAGGGTGATGACGCTTCTACCCGGGGACATTATTGCAACGGGGACACCATCGGGAATAGGGCCAATGAGAATTGGTGATAAAGTTGAAATAGAACTTGAAGGGATTGGTACTTTGAGAAATTATGTAGCGTAGGAGGTATAATTGCCGTTTAATCATGTTATAGAAGATCCCTCTAAAGCAGCTTCGAATTTAAAAGCGTAATACTGGCATTCCAAATGGATACGCGATTAATTCAGTCGGGTATGACAATTATAATTATGTCATTGGAGAGTGATGAAGTTACTCGTGGCGATCCTCTCCAATCAGGTTACGTAAGGAGATAGCTTCCAAGTGTTTGCGATGACAGATTAAACCTTATAGCAAGCTACAACGAATTTTCAATTGAGAAATAAGGGCCAATTCAATTATCCAGTAGCCAATCAACAGACAAAATTATATTAATTGAAAATTTTGATTATTTTAACCAATTAGAAACAGTATCTTTAATTTGTTAACCCAGTGCGAAACACTGATAAGATCATTTCAAAAATGATTTCGAAGTAATTCCCATTCTACTTTGTATTGTGAATGACTTCAATTTGAAAATTGCACAAAAACGGTCATTAAAAATTTTTTAATTCAGGTAGAATACCACACAAGATTTCTAACAATTAAGGAGCAAGGAATTGCCAAAGATACTGGTATTACCCGGAGACGGAATTGGAGTAGAAGTAACAGAAGTCACACTTGAGGTCCTAGCAACTATTGGTGTGAATCATGAAATTCAAATTGAAACAGAAAATGAACTTTTCGGTGGAAGTTCGATAGATGTAAATGGAGTTCCAGTTACGAATGAAGTTTTAGAAAAAGCAAAATCGTCTGATGCGGTGCTTCTCGGAGCCGTTGGAGGACCTAAATGGGACAATCTTGAATACGAGATCAGACCAGAAAAGGGGCTCCTAGCCTTAAGAAAAGAACTGGGCACATTTGCCAACTTGAGACCGGCAGTTGTATACTCCGCTCTAAATGATGCCTCTACTCTAAAGAAGGAGATAATAGATGGTGTAGACATTATGGTTATAAGGGAACTCACAGGCGGTATATATTTTGGAACACCTCGTGGTATTGAAAAACTTCCAAATGGTGAAGAACGAGGCATAAACACGCTTCTATACGAAACATCAGAGATTGAAAGGGTTGCAAGAATCGCTTTTCAAATAGCAAGAAAAAGGCGAAAAAAAGTCACGTCCATTGATAAAGCTAATGTACTTGAGGTAATGGAACTGTGGAAAAAAACAGTAACAAGAATAGGCAAAGACGAATTCCCTGACGTTAAACTCGATCATCTATACGTCGATAATGCAGCCATGCAGCTAATCAGGAGACCTAAGAGTTTCGATGTAATACTCGCAGACAACATGTTTGGCGACATTATAAGCGACGAAGCTGCCCAGCTCACCGGCTCTCTTGGCATGCTGCCGTCTGCAAGCATTGGAGAAGAGGGAGCGATCTATGAGCCTGTGCACGGTAGTGCGCCAGATATTTGTGGAAAGAATACGGCAAATCCAACAGCTTCAATCTTGTCTTTGGCAATGTTGCTTAGGTATTCACTAAATATGGATGAAGCCGCACAAGAAATAGAAATGGCAATTACTAATGTACTGTCAAAAGGTTATAGAACAGCCGATATATACGAAGAAGGTACAAAGAAAGTCGGATGCAAAGAAATTGGAAAGCTAATAATAGAGGAATTTAAAAATCAACATTAATGAACAACCCTACGGCAAGCTATAGCGAATCTCCGAATAAAAAGACAGTCATCACAGTCATAGCAATGACTATGGAGATCCCTGAGCAAGTTACAGGGAATTTGCTAGTTAAGATATTAATGTAGTGCAAGTAAAACGCCGGTCAGAACTTAACGATATTTTTCGTAACTTAAAATACTCTAAAACATTTACAGAACTATTAGATAATATAAATGCTGGAAAGAGTCCACTTAGACTAACCGGACTAGAAGGTTCTTCAAAATTTCTTGTTATATCAGCGATAGCTCATACATTAAATAGACCTCTACTGTATGTCTGCGAATCTAAAGAGAAATTACTGGAAGCCATGTCAGATCTTTCTTTCTACTCGGGTGAAACTAATTCCTTCCTTACTAAAAAAGAACCAATTTTAAATGAAGCAATCTTCTCATCACTCTCGAAAGATACGGCGGAATGTATAAGATGGCTCTATTTTTCAAGGGAGAAAAAAGTAATATTAGCCGAGGCCCCAGCACTTTTTGAAAAGGTTTTACCAGTAGATGTCTTTTTCAACTCTATCATAAGCATAAAGATCGGAGATTCGCTATCAAGAGGGGAATTTATTGCCAGACTTATCGAGATGGGTTATATCCAAACAGACTTTATCGAAGAAGTAGGAGAATTAAGCATTAGGGGGTCAATAGTTGACGTCTTCTCTCCAGGAGAAATAAATCCCATTAGACTTGAATTATTAGGAGATGAAATATACTCAATCAGATTTTTCAGCATAGACAACCAAAGGTTTATTGAAAAAATAAATGAAGCGACAATACTTCCGGCAAGTGAAATAATACTAGACCCTGAATCAATTAGAAATTCTCTAAATTACATCGAAAAAAAGGCCAGTCAAGATGAAATACCTGCTTCAGTCAAGAACTCACTCATAGAAGAGATTGAAAAAGGAATAAGGTCACCACTAATTAATCTTCTTCTTCCCTCATTTTATCCAAACCTAAGCACCGTTTTCGAATATCTTCCAAAAGAGACAATAGCAGTATTGGATAGTAAAGATGATGTTTCTAAATCGATCGAAGTATTTGATGACACATTAGTTCAAAATATAGGCCACTTACAACAAACCCCTACCATAAGTCCCAAAATCGATGAGCTTTATATAACAAAAGATGAATATTGGAATGGTATTTCGATGTTTCAAACAATCCACATTGAAGACCTAAAACTAAGGGACGAAGACATCGCAAATTTTCACTTATCTACCGAGTCCATGTCTAAAGCTCACATAGAAGATCTCGAATCTCCGTTTGATGCTGTTGCTAATAAAATTTCAGACCTGGCAAATAAAGAATATACAGTAAACATAGTTTTAAGAAGTGAGGTTGAAAGAAACATGATTAATAAAATACTTGGTCAAAGAGGTATAAAGAATTTCGAGACATTTATAGGTCCACTCTCTTCTGGCTATATATTTCCTGAAGCGAAACTCGTTGTGATTACTGAAGAAGAAATATTCGAAGGGAGGAAGAAAACCAGACAAAGATCCGTAAAAAATATTCCCTCCGCTTTCATAACATCTTTTAGTGAGCTCAAACCCGGAGACCATATTGTGCACATAGATTTCGGAATAGGATTATATAGGGGTCTTAAAAGGCTAAGATTCGGCAATATGGAGGGTGATTTTTTACATTGTGAATACCAGGGAGGTGACAAAATATATGTACCTGTAGATAAACTTAAACTCGTACAAAGATATATTGGCGATAAAAAAAATCCCAAGATCGATAAGCTAGGACAACAGAACTGGAAGAGGGTAATAAAGAGAGTCAAAAAAGCGGTAGAAAATATAGCAAGAGAACTCATCCAGATATACGCCAGAAGAAAAGCAGAAAAGGGATACAAGTTTTCAAAAAGGGACAAGCTATTTAAAGAGTTTGAATATGAATTCCCTTATGAAGAGACACTAGACCAAACCTCAGCAATAGAAGACGTCATGAAAGATATGGAATCCAATATTTCGATGGACAGGCTAATCTGTGGTGATGTCGGATTTGGAAAAACAGAGGTGGCTTTAAGAGCAGCTTTCAAGGCGGTAATGGATGGAAAACAAGTTGCCTTCCTTGTTCCCACGACCCTGCTTGCCTATCAACACTATCTAACATCGATTGAGCGATTGAAGGGATACCCGGTATTCACTGAAATGCTCTCTAGATTCAAAACCCAAAAAGAAGAGAAAGAAATATTGAATAAACTCGAAAAAGGGAATATTGATATAATCATCGGAACACACAAAATCCTGGGAAACAAAATTAAGTTTAAGGACCCTGGCCTGGTTATAGTAGATGAAGAGCACAGATTTGGAGTTTCTCAAAAAGAGAAGCTTAGGAAGATAAAAACTGGAGTAGATGTGCTGACCCTCAGTGCTACTCCTATACCACGTACTCTTCAATTATCGCTTACTGGAATTCGAGACATCAGCATGATTAACACTCCACCCGAAGGAAGACAATCTATTGAAACATATATACTAAATTTCAAGGGGCACGTGATTCGGAACGCTATTCTGAAAGAACTCAAACGAGGGGGCTCTGTATTTTTTATTCACAATAGAATTGAAGATATTTTTAATATAGCCGAAGAGATAAAAAAGCTTGTCCCTGAAGCAAGAGTCGATGTAACTCATGGGAGGATGAAAGAACAGGCCTTAGAGAACAGTATAAGTAAATTCATACAAGGAAATACCGACATACTTGTGACAACTGCGATTGTAGAATCAGGTCTCGATATACCAATAGCAAACACCATGATCATCAACAATGCTCAAAAATTCGGGCTAGCAGACTTATACCAACTCAGGGGCCGGGTTGGAAGAACCGATAAAAAAGCATATTCTTATTTCCTCATTCCACGTTCAACCCCACTCTCATCAGATGCTAAAAGACGTCTCAAGGCTATTTCAGAGCTGAAGGACCTTGGTTCCGGATACAAACTAGCACTCTCGGACCTTGAGATTAGGGGTGCGGGAAACATCTTCGGTACTGAACAGTCTGGACATATTGCAGACGTAGGACTTGAACTCTATCTTGAGATTCTGGATAAATCCATTAGGGAATTAAAAAAGGAACAAACGTTTTTTGAATACGATCCGGAAATAAGATTTAACTTTCCAGCATTTATCCCAGATGATTATATCGAAGATGGAACAGAAAGACTCCTCTTTTACAAAAAATTATCAAACATTTCAAAAGTAAGGGAATTAATATCGATAAAAGAAGAGCTTAGGGACAGATTTGGGAATATCCCAAAGCCCGGGGCAAATCTTCTATATATTGTTGAACTAAAAATCATCATGAAAAAACTACTTATTGATAAAATGGATATAGATGAACGAAAAGCAGTCATCGTCTTTCGCCCAGATTCAGCATTGTACAATAGGTTTCAACCTGAAGGGAAATTAAGAATTTTTAAAGGCAACGGAGATTTACTTATCGATACCAAGAAAAGACTGCGGGAATTAATTAAGGTTGCGAAAAATAGAAAGAAACTAAGACACTAGATCTACTAATTTCTGTAGGAAAGATCAACAAAAAAAATTTAAAGGATAAACCCTGCTGCAAGCTGCAGGGAGCTTCTTTTTTTTTGATAATATTGAAATATTGGATAAAGTTAGTGAAAATTTAAATTAATTGTGACCAAAGAACAAATTATTGGAGAAATCAACAATTGAGAAAATCAAAAATTATTCTTCATACACTATATATATTCCTATTAATTTTGCCGCTATTCGCTAGATACTCCATAGCAAGGGAGGTAATCGACGGTGTAATAGCCATTGTAAATGAAGATGTAATAACCCTTTCTGAATTCATTGAAAGACTTCCAGATCAAGATACAAAACTAACACCACAACAAGAAAAAAAGATCTTAGACCAAATGATTGAACAAAAGTTGTTGGAACAAGAGGCAGAGAAGCTAGGAATAACGGTATCGGATGATGAAGTTGATTCCGCAATAAGAAGCATATCAACCAGGTTTAATTTATCAGATGAAGAAATGGAAGAAGTATTGAAGAGAGAAAATTTGTCCCCCCAGGCGTTCCGGGAGCAATGGAGGTTACAGCTTTTAAGCCAGAAAGTTGTAGGTGCAAAACTAAAAGGACAATTAGCAGTTACTGACGACGAAGTTAAAGAGTATTATGAAAAACACTATGGAGGCACTGAAACTGTAGAGGAAGCAAAGATCGCTCACATTTTAATTTCATCCGACTCTGTAGATGGTGACGCTCAAGCAAGGAATAGAGCCGACGAGGTAGCAAAATTAGCGAGATCAGGAAGTGATTTTGGTAGTCTGGCTAGAGAGTATTCGGATGACCCCTTGTCAGCGGTTCGTGGCGGCGAGTTAGGATATTTTAAGAAAGGTGACCTTGTAGAAAACCTTGAGCAGACAGTACTTACAACACCAGAAGGTGAAATTGGTGGGCCAGTAAAATCGCCAGCAGGATACCACGTGATAAAGGTATTGGAAAAAAAAGAGGGAGTCAGCTCATTAGATGACGTTAGAGCTGAAATAAAGGAAAAACTCTATCGAGAAAAAGCTGAGAAAGAAGTAACGGCCTGGATTGATGAAGTAAGGAGTGCGGCCTACATAGACCTAAGAATCTAAAGATCTTCTATACTAAAGTTTTCAATTGGAGGACAAGTACAAACCAGATTTCGGTCTCCATAGGCATTGTCAATTCTTCCAACGGGTGGCCAGAACTTACTCCTTTTCACAAATGGTAGTGGATAGGCTGCCTTCGATCTCGAATACTCATGAGTCCAATCATCTGAAACTACTTCTCCTGCGGTATGAGGAGCATTCTTTAGTACATTGTCCCTTGTATCAGCACGGCCATTGATGATTTCCTGTATTTCCTTGTGAATTGATATCAGGGCATCACAAAACCGATCCAATTCATCCTTGTCTTCGCTTTCAGTCGGTTCAATCATCATAGTCCCCGGTACTGGCCATGAGATTGTCGGTGCATGAAATCCATAATCAATTAGCCTTTTTGCAATGTCCTCTACTTCAATTTCTGAACTTCTTTTAAATTCCCGTAAATCTAAGATGAACTCGTGCGCAACTCTACGGTTCGCACCTCGATATAAAACTTTATAATATTTTTCTAACCTTGACATAACATAATTTGCATTCAAAATTGCATATCGTGTGACATCTGTAACCCCTTTTGAACCAAGTAGCCTTATATATCCATAAGAAACCAACAAAATGCTCCCACTTCCCCACGGCGTAGAAGCTAGGGCAGAAATTGCCTTGTTACCACCGACTGGGATTAAGGGATGACCCGGAAGATAGGTTGAGAGGTGCTTAGCAACACAAATAGGTCCCATTCCCGGTCCACCCCCTCCATGAGGTATACTGAAGGTTTTGTGCAGATTTAGATGGCAAACATCCGCACCAACCACGGCAGGACTAGTAAGTCCGACCTGGGCGTTCATATTAGCACCATCCATATAGACCTGCCCACCGTTGTTATGAACAATTGAGCAAACTTTCTGTATGTTCTCTTCGAACACACCATGAGTTGATGGATATGTAATCATCAGGGCCGCTAATTTATCCTTAAAATCCGTTGCCTTTTTCTCTAAATCCTCTATATCTATATTGCCCTCGTGATCACACTCAACAACCACAACCCGCATACCTGAAAGCACGGCGCTTGCTGGATTAGTACCATGAGCGGACGATGGTACTAAAACAACATTTCTATAACCCTGGCCTTTATCGAAATGATATGCACGAATGACCATCAAACCTGCGAATTCCCCCTGCGCTCCAGAATTAGGCTGCAGGGAAACTGCTGGAAAACCCGTTATTTCACGCAACGCCTTTTCTAATTCCTTAAATACTTCAATATAACCCCGGGCTTGATCAATAGGCGCAAAAGGATGTAATTTTGAGAACTCTGGCCAACTTATTGGCATCATTTCTGTAGCGGCATTGAGCTTCATGGTGCAAGAACCAAGAGGTATCATTGAAGTTGTCAGTGACAGATCTTTATTTTCAAGCCTCTTTATATACCTGAGCATTTTTGTCTCAGATTGGTGTGAATTAAATACCGGATGCGTTAAATAATCACTTATGCGAGTTAATTCTGTAGGGTAGTTAATTTCTAGAGAATTCACTGATTGCTCTAGATTAAGTATTTGGGGTTCAGCTCTAACGGCTTTAGCAAAGACCTGAATAATATTCTCAACATCTTGTAATTGGGTTGTTTCATCAATAGAGATACCAATATGCCTGGAATTCGTGTGTCTAAAATTGATTTTAGCCTTCTTAGCTGTGGACTTGATCCCTTCGAATAAGCCATTAGAACCATTGCCCAAATCAATTTTTAATGTATCGAAATAGCAGGAGTTGTTTTGAGTGAAGCCCAGTTTAGTTAGTTCTGAATCCAGAATCTTAGCTAAAATATGAATCCTCTTTGCTATAGTTTTTAATCCATTCGGTCCATGATACACAGCATACATACTTGCCAATATGGCCGGTAGTGATTGAGCGGTACATATATTAGATGTTGCCTTTTCCCTTCTTATATGCTGTTCCCTCGTCTGGAGAGCCATTCTAAAAGAAGTATCTCCATGTTTATCCACTGATGCTCCGATAATTCTTCCCGGTACTTGACGTTTATATTTGTCAAGGGTAGCAAAAAAAGCGGCATGTGGTCCCCCGTATCCCATGGGAACACCGAATCTTTGGCTGGATCCGATTACAACATCCGCTCCGAACTCACCCGGGGGTTTAATCATGGTTAGTGATAGTAAATCACTCGCCATAGCAACGAGTGAACCGAATTTTCGAGCATTTTTAATAAATACAGAATAATCACAAATCTCTCCGTCTGCATCGGGATATTGCACGAATACTCCAAAGATTCTTTCACTGGGTTCAAGTCTCTCATGGTCTCCAACTAGCACTTCTATGCCTAAAGGCTCTGCCCTTGTCCTTATAACTTCTATAGTCTGTGGAAAACATTTTTCTGAGACAAAGAAAACATTCGCCTCATTGTCAACGGCATTTTTATGCCTGATTCTATAAAGCATCGTCATTGCTTCGGCAGCCGCAGTCCCTTCGTCAAGAAGGGATGCATTAGCTACTTCCATTTTAGTCAAATCGATCACCAGTGATTGGAAATTGATCAATGCTTCTAGGCGACCCTGTGATATTTCTGCCTGATAAGGAGTGTATTGAGTATACCAACCAGGATTCTCCAAGATATTTCGCTGGATAACAGCCGGTGTTATACAATCGTAATAGCCCAACCCAATGTATGACTTAAAAACTTTGTTTTTTGCTGCTATTCTCTTCAAGTCTTCCAAATAACCGTATTCACTTATCGGTGGAGGTAAATTCAAAGACTCATTAAGACGTATATAAGAAGGAACGGTTTCCTCTATCAGTCCTTCTAGGGATGAAACACCTATTTTTTCTAACATGCTTTCAAGCTCTTTTTCACTAGGTCCGATATGCCTAGATGAAAAAGAGTCCTGATTCAGTTTATCTCTATTCACCTTAATGTTATTAAGCTAATCTGTCCTCGTATAAATATTTTATAACAGGCCATGGGACATGAAGGGGACAAAACATAATACATTTCTATATTGTAAAAATTTAAATAGAAAGTAAATCTTTAACTCTCAACTTCCCTCTCTATAAACTCCGCATATTCCTTATTAGTCATAAGTTTACCAATCTCATCACTGTGATGTATGCTCACCTTAATCATCCAACCACCTCCATATGGATCCTCATTTATAGTTTCTGGTGAATCAAGCAGTGCCTCATTAATCTCTACAACTTCCCCACTAACAGGTGCATACAGGTCAGAAACTGATTTCGTAGATTCGACGCCTCCAAAAGAATTCCCTTTAGCAATTTCATCACCTTCGCTTGGAAGCTCAATATAGACAATTTCACCCAGGGCATCTTGAGCATAGTCAGTAATTCCAATTATTACTATATCCCCCTCTACTCTAATCCATTCGTGTTCGTCCGTATATCTCAGATCTTCAGGAATCTCAATCATATTTTCATCTCCCTTTTATGAGGATTTTTCATATAAAAAGGGACCGATATAATTTTAGCAGTCCTGTTAGTTCCACGAATTTCTATGTTGATTTCATCACCAATTTCCATCTCAGAATTTAATAAAGCCATTCCAATAGATTTATCAAGACTCGGTGATAAAGTTCCACTCGTTACACTACTCAACATAATATCACCCTTCAATACTGGATATCCCTGCCTAGGTATACCCCGATCTATCATTTCAAATCCATAGAGTTTTCTTTTAGGCCCTGACTCATATACATTTAAAATCGAACTTTTTCCAATAAAATCGCCCTTTTCAATTTTTACGTATCTACTGAGTCCTGCTTCGATTGGATTTATATCCTCATCTATTTCATGACCATATAGCGGATAGCCCATCTCAATTCTAAGGGTATCTCTAGACCCGAGTCCACAGGGCAAAATATCATTTTGATTTTTATGATTAAGGATCGCGCTCCAAAGTTCGGGCGCACTCTCCCAAGGGATAAAGATCTCGAATCCATCCTCACCCGTGTAGCCAGTCCTTGCAATTACAAGATCAATTTCTCTCCACCGTGTCAAAAGAAACCGGAAACGCCTTAAATTGCTAAAATCAACCTCGATAATTTCATCTAAGATTCTCTCAGAATCCGGTCCTTGAAGTGCCAGTTGAGAAAACTCAAAACTTCTATTTTGAACATCCGCTTCAAAATCCTTTTCAATGCTTTCCATCCAATCATAAACCTTCACAGTATTAATCGCGTTTACACAAAGAAGAAAATTCTCTTCGGAGAACCTATAAATAATTACATCATCAATGACACCACCACTTTGATTTAATATTAAAGTATATTGAGCTTCGTAATTATGTAATCTGTTTATGTCATTCGTAGTTAACCATTGGCAGAAAGATCCTGCTTCACGTCCTTTAATTTCGATTTCTCCCATGTGACTGACATCAAATAATCCGGCTGAAGTCCTTACCGCCATGTGTTCATTTTTGACCCCCGAATACTGTATTGGCATCTCCCAATCAGCGAACTCTACCAACCTTGCCCCTAATTGCTTATGTACAGGATAAAGAGCGGTGTGACGCATAGTTCAATAATGAGTTAACAGTAGAATATAGAATTGTCAACAACCCTATTTAATTAAATTCTTTTTCCACTACCTTACCCTTGTGTTATCATCTATAAGTGATTGTATCTAAACGAATAGTAGCTCTTTATAATTCACTTCAAGGTCGCTATGGTCCCCAGAACTGGTGGCCTGCGGATTCTGCGCTTGAATGTATATTAGGAACTATACTAACCCAAAATACAGCATGGAAAAACGTAGAAAAAGCCATTAAAAACCTTAAATCAAACGATCTCATTTCTATAGAGAAGTTTGACTCCTTACCCACAAAAAGACTTGCCACCCTCATCCGTTCGTCAGGATATTTCAATCAAAAAGCGATAAAGATAAAGAACTTTATTAATTTCGTTAAAAAAGATTATCGTGGCGATTTAGGAAAGATGTTAGACGAAGATACTGATGAACTCCGAGAGAAGCTTCTTCATATTAAAGGGATAGGGCCTGAAACAGTTGACAGCATTTTGCTCTATGCTGCGAAGAAACCAATATTTGTTGTGGATGCTTACACATATAGAATACTCTCAAGGCATGGATTAATCCCTGAACAAACTTCCTATAATGAAATTCAAGAGCTTATTATGGACTCAGTCCCGAAAGATACCCAGATTTACAATGAGTACCATGCCCTCTTAGTAAAGGTAGGAAAGGAACATTGCCGAAAAAAACCTTTGTGTGAGGGGTGTCCTCTCGAGTACGATCCACACACCGTGTGACGATAACCTTCAGGTTTACATTTATTTTTTTTGTTCATGCGGGGTTGGAAAACCCCGCCTATCGATAGGCGGGACATTCCTGTCCCGTATTTTAAATTCTCAAAATTTTAGCGGCGACCTTTAGGTCGCAATTATATTCAATAAATGTAGCGGAATCCTCTAGGATTCCATGTGTGGCGGGCTGAAGCCCTCCGCTACAATCTTTTAAATAATTCAAAAAAACTGAGAGGTAATTTAATTAAGTTGGGCCTTAGCCGTTTCCACAACAGCCTTAAAACTCTCGGGATCGCTAACCGCCATATCGGCTAGGTTTTTTCTGTCAAGCCCTACTCCAGCCTTCTCCAATCCACCAATAAACTTGCTGTATGAAAGACCATACGGTCTTACTGCCGCATTTATTCTTACTATCCAAAGTCTCCTAAAATCTCGCTTCCTCCGCCGTCGGTCTCTATATGCATAAGCGAGTGCGCGAATGATTGTTTCTTTCGCCCTTCTAAGATTTGTCCCTCTCCTACCCCAATAACCCTTAGCGAGTTTCAAAATTCTCTTTCTTCTCTTTCTAGAAGCAACACTATTCTTTACTCTCATAGCATAATCTCCATACTACCCAATATGTAAAAAAATTATGGAAAGATTCAAATATAATTACAGATAAGGTATGATCTTTTTAATTCTTTTCGCTCTGGCACCTTCTATGAAATCTGGAGAAAGAAGCCTTCTTTTCCTTTTTCTGCTCTTCTTCGCATTCAAATGGCTCTTACTTCCTTTCGCCCTTTTTATCTTTCCGCTAGCGGTAACCTTAAACCTCTTTGCCGCCCCTCGATTTGTTTTTACCTTAACTTTTGCCATTGTCCTTTCCAATCTGTGTTTTCTTCTTTGGTGAAAGAACCATTACAAGATTCTTTCCCTCGAGTTTAGGGGGAAAATCTATCGCCCCAATATCGGCTACACTTTCTAGTATCTTATCGGCAAGTTCCTTCCCTATCTCTGGGTGCACAATCTCTCTTCCTCTAAAGAATATCCTAATCTTAGTTTTACTGCCGTCCTCCAGAAATTCACAAATCCGATTTATCTTGACATCCAGATCATGTTTACCAATATTTGGTCTAAACTTAACTTCCTTTAGAGCATGTATCTTCTGCTTCTTAGCGCCTCCTTGTTTTTTTAACTCATATTTGTATTTACCATAATCCATCAACCTACATACGGGAGGATTTGCATTTGAAGCAACCTCAACTAAATCAACTCCTTCCTCTTGTGCTTTCATCAATGCCTCATTGATTGATAAAATACCTAACTGCTCGCCGTCTGATGAGATAACCCTTACTTCTTTAGCCCTTATCCTCTTATTTACACGAACCTCAGGTTGCCTTGCTATTCTGCTCTACCTCCCTCCATTTACGCGGATCATTTTCCTTTTTTATTAGGCTTAAGAAACTTCCCATACTCATAGATGGCAAATTAATACCCCCTCTCTTTCTAGGAGCTAAAGTATTTGTCTCCACCTCCTTATTGCCAATAACTAAAAGATAGGGAATCTTCATGAGTTGAGCTTCCCTAACTTTAAAGCCAAGCTTTTCACTTCTGAAGTCCTTATCAACACGTATATTATTATCATTAAGTGTATCATATACACTTTCAGCAAATGGCACTTGCTCATCCCCTATCGTTGCTACACGTACCTGATAAGGACTTAACCAAAAAGGGAATGCACCACCGTAATGTTCTATTAAAATTCCAAAAAATCTTTCAAATGAACCAAGTATTGCACGATGAATCATAATTGGCGTATGACGTGTATTGTCATCTCCTACGTAATTCATATTAAATCTTTCAGGAAGGTTAAAATCTACCTGAATCGTAGAACACTGCCAAGCTCTACCAAGAACGTCTTTTATTTTTAAGTCGATCTTTGGTCCATAGAAAGCACCACCACCTTCATCTACCTCGTAGTCGAGACCCTTACTACTAAGCGCATTCTTTAGAGCAACCGTAGCTTTGTCCCAATTCACTTCGCTACCTACAAACTTCTCTGGACGTGTGGAAAGAAAGACATCATAGTCGTCAAAACCAAAGGTTTTTAAAATTGATATTGTTAAATCAAGCACTCCAATCACTTCTTCTTGAATTTGCTCCGGTCTACAAAATATATGTGCATCATCCTGTGAAAAACCCCTCACCCTTAGCAGTCCATGTAAGACTCCGGAACGTTCGTACCTGTACACTGTTCCAATTTCAGCCCATCGAAGTGGTAGCTCTCTATAGCTTCTCACCTTAGTTTCATAGATCAAAATATGGAAGGGACAGGTCATTGGTTTAATTTGATATTCAGAATTTTCAACCTCCATCGGGGAATACATATATTCCGTATAGAAGTCTAGATGTCCACTCTTTTTCCAGAGGTCTAATTTTGCAACATGAGGAGTAAATAGTATTTCATAACCGAAGCGCTCATGCTCAGCTCGCCAGTAGTCTTCTATGATACTCCTTATTCTTGCCCCTTTAGGGTGCCAAAGTACCAATCCCGGTCCAACATCATCCTGTATACTAAAAAGGTCTAATTCTTTTCCTAGCTTTCTATGATCCCTCTTTTTTACTTCTTCTAGTTTAATTAAGTAATTTTTGAGGTCCTTTTTATTTGAGAAAGCAGTACCATATATTCTCTGAAGCATAGGATTCCTTTCATCCCCCCTCCAATATGCACCGGCGACACTAAGTAGTTTGAAGGCCTTTACAAAATCTGTTGATGGAGCATGTGGACCCCTACATAGATCATACCACTTGCCCTGTTCGTAGATGCTAATTTGCTCGTCAGGCGGAAGTTCATTAACAATCTCGACCTTATAACTTTCCCCATCCTCTCTGAAAATTTTCAATGCCTCATTTCTTGTAACATATTTTTTTATTAATGGCTTTTTTTCTTCTACTATATCCCTCATCCTATCTTCTATTCTCTCTAAATCCTCTGGAGTAAAACCTCTGGGGAAATCAAAATCGTAATAAAAGCCATTTTCTATTACTGGCCCGATAGTGACCTTAGCCTCTGGAAAAAGATCCTGCACCGCTTCAGCCATAACATGTGCAGCTGTGTGTCTTATGAGATCAAGACTCTGTGGAGAATCGAGATAAACGGGATCAATAGTTGAATCTGATTCTAAATTAAACCAGAAGTCAACTAAATTTCCGTTTACAACTGCACCAACGGTACCATTTTGTTTTTCTACGGATTTAAGAACTTCACCAACAGTTATTCCTCTCGGGAACGTCTTCTCAATCCCGTCAGGAAGAGTTATATCCACTCCTTCTATATTCATAATAAAATTATTCATGGTGAGCGCGGCAGGATTTGAACCTGCGACCTCTTGCGCGTCAAGCAAGCGCTCTCCCCCTGAGCTACGCGCCCTAATCCATTTTAGTGGATAAATTCTACTTAGATAAAATAAATATTGTCAAGCAATCTGAATGGCCTAAGTATCTTATTTTACCTTGTTTTGTTAGCCTTTTTTATTGTATCATTTAATCTTAAACTATCCTTAATTTAAACGAATTTATATTTATCCAACTTAAAATTTTTCAAAGACATATATATGACCCAACTTGAAGTCGTACTGTCGACAGAGTTTAATGGAATTTCTAGTTTTAAAAAAGGTAAGGTCAGAGACATATACGATCTAGGAAATAATATTCTTATAATAGCTACTGATCGTATATCAGCATATGACGTAGTATTACCAAATGGTATCCCCGAAAAAGGAAGAGTGCTTACTCAGATTTCGAATTACTGGTTTGAAAAAACCAGAGACATTATTCCAAATCATCTTGTATCCACAAAAGTAGAGGATTTCCCTGAAGTATTTTTAAAATACCGTAATTTAATTGAAGGTAGAAGTATGTTAGTCAAAAAGATTAAAACAATACCCATAGAATGTGTTGTTCGAGGATACCTTTCAGGCTCAGGATGGAAAGAATATCAACAAAGCGGTACTGTCTGCGGAATAGACTTAGATCCGGGACTTGTAGAATCCTCAAAGCTTAAAAGTCCCATTTTTACACCAGCAACGAAGGCAGAGGAGGGAGATCATGACGAAAACATCACTTTTGAGGAAATGGTAGAAATCGTCGGGATCGATTTAGCGGAGCGTTTAAGAAAATCAAGTATTTCTCTTTACACAAAGGGTAGAAAAATGGGGGAACAAAAAGGGATAATAATCGCGGATACAAAGTTTGAATTCGGAATCGATGAATCAAGCGGCGAACTAATATTAATCGACGAGATACTCACTCCAGACTCATCTAGATTTTGGCCGAAAGACGAATATTCTCCTGGACGACCGCAGAGGAGTTTTGATAAGCAGTTTGTAAGAGATTACTTGAATTCCACAGGATGGAATAAAAAGCCCCCAGCCCCCGCTCTTCCACCCGAAGTTGTTGAAAAGACGACGGAAAAATATCTAGAAGCCCTTCGAAGGATCACGGATTAAAAAAAGCATAATATTAAAATTATTAGTATACTTCTATAAACTAAAGACATAATTAGTATTAAAAAAGTTATATCATCATCATTTGCTTTCTGAATCAATTAAATGAACCTAAAACAAAAAATCATTTACATTCTATTTGTATTTCTTGTTTCATCAACATTAGGATGCGTATATCTGAGGCTCTTTCAGGTCAAAAGACAATTAAATGACTTTGAAAATAATTTCCGCCTTAATGATGAAAGTGGTCTCACCCTTGTGTTTA
Source organism: Desulfobacterota bacterium AH_259_B03_O07 (assembly GCA_027717645.1). Lineage (GTDB taxonomy): Bacteria > Desulfobacterota_D > UBA1144 > Nemesobacterales > CSP1-2 > JALLOG01. The sequence continues at coordinate 10,384 of JALLOG010000016.1, read as the reverse complement.
AGAATCCCGTACTACTAGATAAAGACGTAATATGGCTTATGATAAGTGAACCCTTAGCTAGGGAAAAGAAAGATGATGGCGAATTATGGGAATATATATTGGAAAAACAGTATGTCGATTCCAAAGATGAAGAAGAAAACTACGACATCCCGATCAGAATGTTTTTCCAGAATGATAAACTGGTAGAGATTACATTTCCAAAACGTTTTCTAGAGAATCTTTCTAAACCTCTGCTAATTAAGATGCTGAGCTCAATAGGAGAAGCTAATATAAGCAAATTCGACAAAAGAGCCGATTCAATTTTTAAGGGAAACCTCCCTTCTGAGATTCCCAAAAAGAAATACGTAGTTAACGTTCTAGGAAAACCATACATAAATGAAAATACTCAGTATAAATCCAGGTTCAGATACCTATACCATTTAAAGCAACCTCAAAATAAAGCTAGGACAGATGGATTTAAGATGGAGTCGATATTCACTTTTCGAAATAATGATGAAGGATTAGAAAATGCTGAATTTTGTGTTAGAGGGCTTAAAATGTCCTTAGATTTTCAAATTGACGAAAGAAATGACTGAAGGGAATTAATTGCTAAAACAAACCCGTTGGAACCCTAAATCAAAATTTTAGAACATATGTCAGTATATCAATTATTAGATTTAAAAAAATTATCTTAATCAAATCAATAAACAAGAAAATATATTTAATAATGCATCGATTCTTCAAACGCAATAACTTAATAATTGGTATCCTGATGGGAGTCCTTTTGGGAGGGATTGTCGGCTCCCTCTTCCCCGAAACAGGCACCAAGCTCGGATTTCTCGGAACTCTCTTTTTAAATGCTTTAAAGATGATAGTGATCCCACTAATTATCGTTTCCATAACGTTAAGCATAATGAAAGTCGGTAATATAGGTTCATTGGGACTTAAAGCACTTGCTTATTATCTGGTTACGACGGCCATAGCAGTTTTTATTGGAATTGTTATTGTCACAATAATTCAACCCGGGGTTGGCAGTGACGTGTTTACCGGAGGGATGCCTGAGGTGATTAAAGGTAAAGAGAATCTCCGGGTTGTTCATCTGATACAAACTCTTATTACTCCAAACCTTTTTAAGTCCGCAGCAGAATTTCAAATACTTCCACTCATAATAGTTTCAATTATATTTGGTGCAGCATTTGCAAGCCTTGGAAAAGAAAGCAAACTGGCTCTAGACATTCTCAATCTAATAAATAAGGCCATTATGAAAATAGTCCACTGGATTATTATATTTACTCCTATTGGTATATTTGGACTAATTGCAAATCGACTGGGATTGGCGGGTGGTGGTAGTGAAGTCATGAGTCTCATTATGGAGCTAGGCAAGTATGTTCTAAGCGTAATCCTGGGATTATTCATACACGGATTTTTTGTTTTACCTACGATCCTATTCATTTTTGCAAAAAGGAATCCGATCGACTACATTTCAAAGCTAAGCGAAGCGATATTCACAGCATTTGCAACAGCTTCTTCTTCAGCGACATTGCCTATTACTATGAGGGGTGTAATAGACGATGCGAAGATATCGCAAAAGATAGGTAGATTCGTCTTACCGCTGGGAGCTACCATTAATATGGATGGTACGGCTCTTTACGAGGCTGTCGCCGTAATATTTATAGCCCAGAGTTATGGCATTCAATTAGGAATGGGCGAACTGATTATAGTGTTTGTTACAGCAAACCTAGCTGCGATAGGAGCGGCTGGGATTCCCGAGGCTGGCCTAGTAACCATGGTGCTTGTTCTTCAAGCAGTCGGTCTACCACTAGAAGGGATAGGCCTTATCTTGGCGGTAGATTGGTTACTGGACCGGTTTAGAACGGCAGTCAATGTGTGGGGAGACTGTGTCGGCGCAGCAGTATTAGATCGATTTGAATATGACGAAACAATCCACGATGAAAAGATATCACTTGCTGGCTCCGGATAATAAAAATGTATAAAGGAAGTTAAATTTGAAAACAAATAAAAAAGGACGAAATCTTAATAAAATAAAACCATTTGCAATAAAGGATTGTGACCTCATTGCAATTGCTACGGGCACTCGAGCTCAGAATTTAAGGGAGATGAAGGCTCGACTTATCGCTATTCATCCAGGCTGTATCTACTATCATTTTTGGGGAGGTCTCCTTCGTCCAAAGTTCGTCGATCCCGAGTATAACAACGACTTTGCATCTTGGGCATCACATTCACTACATGATCAGAAACTTGCGGAGAGATTGGCCGTAATTGATCCAACGGATTTTACAGATATAGAGAAACTCCGAAAGGAGTTAATTACAGTAATAGAACAAAGAATGGATGAAAACGAATACGTACAAAATGCGAGGACCGATCAGCGGTTTCATTTCGTACGCTCACAGATAGTTGTTTTTGATACCCATCATGAAATTAAGGAACCGGAAGAACTCTTAAAAATAATCCCCAAAATCTCCGTCGGAAGCTTGTTTTTTCATTTTATTGACGCTAGACGGCGCACTCCGCAAGGAATTGATGACTTTCGTGCATGGCTTTACGCCCTTGGTAAAAGATATTCCAAGTTGTGCGACAGACTGGCGGAGCTGGATCCATATTTTATGACTCTTACTGAACTACGCCGAAACCTATCCTCTGTGTTGACGGGATACTTCAAAGGATCGATGTAATGTCGGATTTAATACAAGCCTACTCTAAGGTAGCAGGTGAAGAAGTTATTTCTCACATCCAACAACTTTCACTCCCTCTAAAGGGTATGAAAGTAGTACACGTCAATTCAACACGAATTGGGGGAGGAGTAGCAGAGATACTTAACAAATTGGTACCACTTATGAATGAGATTGGAATAGATACAAAATGGGAAGTGATAACAGGTCAAAATGAATTCTATCAATGTACAAAGAACATGCACAATGCATTGCAGGGCACTAAAATAAGCATCCCAGACAGCCTTTTAACAATTTATGAAAAGACTAACGCCAGAAATGCCGAACGACTCCGAAATATCCTCGAAGAAGCAGACATAGTATTCATACACGATCCACAACCTGCACCACTCTTAAAATACTGTCCAAACCGAAAGGGTAAATGGATTTGGCGATGTCATATTGATGCTAGTCACCCTTATGTGCCGGTCTGGAAATACCTTCGCAAATTTGTCTCTGCTTACGATGCAAGCGTATTCTCTCTTGCTGATTTTTCAAAGCCATTGCCTCATCCGCAATATATTATCCCACCGAGTATTGACCCCCTGAGTGAGAAAAATATGGAGCTGGATGAGCTGGATATTAAGTCAACACATGACCGTTTTAGCATTGATCCTTTAAGACCTGTCATGCTCCAGGTATCACGATTTGACAGATTTAAGGATCCGTTGGGAGTAATCGAGGCCTATAGGTTGGTTAAAGTATTCTCACCTAACATTCAACTTATCCTTGCTGGAGGCGGAGCAACCGACGATCCAGAAGGAGAAGAAGTGTTACACGAAGTTTGTACTTCAGTTGGAGATGATCCTGATATACATCTACTCGTCTTGCCCCCCGATTCCCATCGTACTATAAACGCACTTCAGCGCCTAGCAGATATTGTTCTTCAAAAGTCAATCAAAGAGGGCTTTGGACTCACTGTTACAGAAGCCTTTTGGAAGGGTAAGCCTGTTATAGGAGGAGATACAGGAGGTATAAGACTACAGGTTATAAATCATCACACGGGATTTCGAGTTACAACACCAGAGGGCGCAGCACTACGCATTCGTTATCTGCTACATCATCCTGAAATAGTAAGAGAAATGGGGCGGAAAGCAAAGGAATTTGTGCGTGAGAACTTTCTTATTACACAGCAACTAAGAGAACTACTCACGCTAATATTTGGACTGACCCATGGTGCCGAAGATAGGATAGAATTGCGATAGTTATTTATATAGTATCTAAACATGAGGTCTCTCAAAAATTTGTGACTGCATTTTAGTTGGTTAAAATAAGCATTAATCTCATGTTGCAATTCGGAAAGATTTCCATCCGGGAGAATAGATGACTTTTCTACACCAAAAATTCTTAGAAAACGAGATACTCGACTGGGCAATTGCCATTTTGATTGCTATTTCTGTTCTAGTAATACTCAAAATCCTGAAAAGTTTGATAGTAAACCGCCTTAGAGCCCTTGCTAGGAAAACGGAAACCGATATAGATGATTTGATAGTTGATTTGCTTGGCAGAACACACTTCTTTCTTTTATTCATGATATCGATTTATGCAGGATCACTAGTTCTTTCACTCCCGGTGAAAGTATCTGAGTTGTTAAAAGGCATTGCTATAATTTCTTTTCTTTTCCAAGTAGTGATCTGGGGAAATGGACTCATTAATTATTGGACTGCTCGATACAGAAAAGAGAAATTGGGAGAGGATGCAGCAAGCGTCACTACTGTTTCCGCTGTTGGTTTTATAGGCAAATTGGTTTTATCATCTGTAATTCTCCTTATTGCACTACAAAATTTGGGAGTTGATGTCAATGCCCTAATTGCGGGACTTGGTATTGGAGGCATAGCAGTAGCATTAGCACTGCAGAATGTATTGGGAGATTTATTTGCATCCATTTCAATAGTCTTGGATAAACCTTTTGTGTTAGGAGATTTTATAATCGTGGATGACTATAAAGGAACAATCGAGCATATTGGTCTAAAGACAACTCGGGTTCGAAGCCTTTTTGGGGAACAAATTGTTTTTTCAAATAACGATCTTTTACAAAACCGCATCAAAAATTATAAAAGAATGTTTAATCGCAGGATAGTTTTCACCTTAGGTGTTGTCTATCAGACTCCCTATGAAAAACTTAAATCTATTCCTTCGATTATAAAAGATGTAATAGAGGCACAGCAGAATACGCGTTTTGATAGGGCGCACTTTAATCAATATGGAGACTTTTCTCTTAACTATGAGACAGTATATTATGTGCTTAGCCCGGATTACAATCTCTATATGGATATTAATCAGGCGATCAACCTGGAAATTTTCAGGCGTTTTGAAGAGGAAGGTATTGAATTTGCCTATCCAACACAGACACTATTTGTTGAGAAAGAGGAGTCGGGCGAGCAGTCTGCAAATTAAGCAAAAAATGCCTGTAACTAATAACATACTATAGATTGAAGATTGTGTTAGCTTGTTTTATCTTAACATTCCAAGGTCTGATTTTTGAGAAAGAAGGAGGGGCTGAAATTGGCTAGAAAACCCTGGCATGGAAGGTTTAAAAAGGATTTACACAAATTAGCAGAAAAATTCTCAGCCTCTATAGACGTCGATAAAAGGCTATACCGCGAAGACATTGAAGGAAGCATCGCTCACACAAAGATGCTTGGTAAGACTGGAATCATTTCGAAAAAAGAATCCGAAAAGATAATAAAAGGCCTTAAGAGCATTCGAAAGGAAATAGAAAGAGGAAAGTTTCCTTTCAGAGATGAATACGAAGATATACACCTCAATATTGAAAAACGGCTTATAGAAAAAATAGGACAGGCTGGCGGAAAGCTCCATACCGCAAGAAGCAGAAATGATCAGGTTGTTTTGGACATGCGACTTTATCTAAGGCGAGAAATTGATGAAATCATCTCCTTACTAAAATTACTTTCTGAAACTATTGTAAACTTGGCAGAAAAAAACATAAAGGTGTTCATGCCTCTTTATACGCACCTGCAAAGGGCACAACCCGTTCTTCTCTCTCATCACTTGATGGCTTATTTTGAGATGTTTAAACGAGAACGAGCACGTTTCATTGATTGTCGTAATAGGGTTAACGTGATGCCGCTTGGCAGCGGAGCCGGCGCCGGTACATCTTTCCCAGTAGATAGACATTACGTAGCAAAACTTCTTGGGTTTCCGGAAATTACCAAAAACAGTATAGATAGTGTTAGCGACAGAGACTTCATTATCGAGTTCATTTCAATTTCTTCCTCCCTCATGATGCACCTAAGCAGACTCTCGGAAGAGCTCGTTATCTGGTCGAGTAAAGAATTCGACTTCATCGACCTGGGAGATGAATTCACAACAGGTTCGAGCATAATGCCTCAGAAAAGAAACCCCGACATTTCAGAGTTGATCAGAGGAAAGACGGGAAAAGTCTATGGGAATCTAATGTCTGTTCTTACAATAATGAAGGGACTCCCTCTCTCATACAATAGAGACATGCAGGAGGATAAGGAACCAATGTTCAGTACTGTGGACACTGTGAAATCATGTATCGAGGTTCTGACCGAAATGTTGGGGCACATCAATTTCAAATCTGAAAATATGAGAAAGGCGCTCACCAAAGGTCACATTACCGCGACAGACCTTGCAGACTATCTTGCCAGAAAAGGCATACCGTTTAGACAGGCTCATGAGATTACTGGCAGAATAGTTAGATATGCAGAGCAAAAGGGAAAGGATCTAATAAACCTCTCTATTTCCGACCTCAAAAAGTTTTCGAAAAAAATTGAAGCTGAAGTCTTCGAATTCCTAACTGTAGAAGGATCGATATCGAGTAGGGTATCCCAGCATGGAACTTCACCAGAAAACGTCTTGAAAATGATAAAGGATAGTAAAAAAGATACAGCCAGTTGGTAGTTTTGTACAAAAATATTTAATAACCCATGTTGGGGCACCATTCCTTTGACTCTTCGATCATACTCAGGATAAACTCCGCGAACGGGACGAAGCGATTCCTATGTTAGGATGGAGATCGCTTCATTTGATTCGCGATGACGAGAATGGTGGGCCATTGCGCGGGAGAGACACGACCGAAGCAATGTCTTGGTTATGCGGAAGATCACTTCACAGAGCCTACGACATGATTGTGTAATCTTGAGGGAAAAAGAGCACAAGACTAATGATCGGAAGTTTCTTTGGTAATAATTGGAAATAAACGATAAAGTAAAAAGTGAGATTACTGTCTTGATAAGGCTTGGTCTTATGCTAGAGTATCTTTGTTAAACAACCTTCAATCATTGGAATTGTGGCCCTTTCGTCTAGCCTGGCCTAGGACGTCGCCCTCTCAAGGCGGAGACACGGGTTCAAATCCCGTAGGGGCTGCCAATAAGTTCTCTAAAGTTTACAACTACTTACAACAATCCTACCAGATACTAACACCCCACTTTAAGCACCTGCCTAACCTATGCCTAACTATAAAAGCTTCAATTGCTAAATCCTCTAGTCTAGTAAAGGGAGCATTTAGCTATGGCAAGTTTAGTATTGAATCATAATTCTTACTATGCAGTCTTTAGTGTGTCTGGTAAGAGGAAATGGATCAAGATTGGTAGAGTAGATAAGAAAAAGGCTAAGCAAATTCTAAGGAAGCTAGAAATTGAGTTTACTAAAGATAGGCTAAACCTGGATGAAGTAAAATCTATTACATTATATGAGTTTATAGAAGAATATATTGAATTTGCCAAGACCAATAAATCCATAGCCACTTGCAAAAGAGAATTAGAGATCATGCAAATCTTAAAATCTAATATAGGAGATATTCCACTTCAAAAAATAGACACACATAAGATAGAAGAATACAAAACCAATAGAACAAAGAAGAGCTTAAAACCAGCTACTATTAATAAGGAATTATCTGTACTAAGATTCATGTTGAATAAAGCTAACGAGTGGGCATATCAGACTTCTACACCAAAGATAAAACTATTGAAGATACCTAAAGAACCTCCAAAGTTTTTGTCAACAGAAGAAATTGATAGGCTAGTTGATAAAGCTAGCACTTGGCTTAAGCCCATAATAATAGTATTGCGTAACACTGGATTGAGAAGAGGTGAACTACTTAATCTAAAATTTAGTGATATAGATTTTAATCAGAGGGTCTTACTTATAAGAAGTAGTAAAACCAATAGTTATAGAATTATACCTATGAATAAAGAATTGTATGAGACTCTCCTATGGCTAAGAGATTATTATCCACTTCCTCATATGGATAAAGTCATACCAAGACAAGACTGCCAAAGAGAATATATATTCTGCATGCCAGATGGTAGAAAGTTAAAAAGCTTCAGACACAGCTTTAACAAAGCTTGCAGAAAAGCGGGTATTAAAGCTTCACCACATACCTTAAGACATAGCTTTGCCAGTCACCTTGTCATGTGTGGAGTGGATTTAGTATCAGTCAAGGAATTACTAGGTCATACTCAAGTATCTACTACAATGATCTATGCACACTTGTCACCTAGTTATAAAGCTAGTACAGTAGAAAAATTGCCCTGGATTTGATTACTATTTAAACTGTACATAAGGTGATAACAAAGCAATGTTTGCTCTTTCTATAGCTCATATAGAAAGAACATACAATAATTTTTAACCATACTATGTATTGGATGTGCTAAGAGAGTCATTATTCAAAACCTTATGATAACGATAGTACTTACTCTAGTTCTTTTATTCTATCTAGTTCCTTCAGCTTATGCACAAACAGCGGAAACCTTTAATAAACTAGGAGATGTCAAATATGAGCAAGGCAATTACAAGGAGGCTATAGAGCACTACAGTAAAGCTATAAAGATAACCCCTAAGTATGCAGAGGCATACAATAATAGAGGGAAAGCAAAAGGTAACTTAAGAGACTACAAGGAAGCTATACAAGATTTTACTAAAGCTATAGAGATTAATCCCAAGTATGCAAAAGCGTACTATAATAGAGGGGTTGCAAAAGCTGAATTAAGAGATTACAAGGGAGCTATACAGGATTACACCAAGGCTATTATTCTTAATCCAAATGATGCACTAGCATATGGAGGTAGAGGCTTAGCGAAACTTGAGCTAGGTGACTACAAGGAAGCTCTACAAGATTACAATAACGCTATCCAACTTAATCCTAATGATGCTGACGCATACTTACGTAGGGGAGCTGGAAAAGAATTGTGGGGTGACTTCAGAGGAGCGATCCAAGATTACAATAACGCTATCCAGCTTAATCCTAATGATGCTGACGCATACTTACGTAGGGGAGCTGGAAAAGAATTGTTGGGTGACTTCAGAGGAGCGATCCAGGATTACAATAAAGCAATCAATATTAAGCCTAATCATGCTAAAGGATTAGAACTCAGAGGTCTAGCAAAAATACAATTAGGTCAAAAAGATAATGGATGCTTGGATTTATCCAAAGCGGGAGAATTAGGAGCCTTTAAGGCTTATGATGTCTTAAAACAATATTGCAATTAGTCTTTTTCTGAATTAGATACTACTTATGTTAATCATTTTACTATTTACTCTAAAAGTCTAGCCCGAACATCTCCTCTATTCTATTGTCCACTATTTACTAGAGATAGGGTTAGCACATATGCCATGAAACAGATTTTCTTATTAGAAATATATTAAGATATGTTCCTCTAAAGCTTAGTGAGAATTGGGGATAGCGTGTTATTCCTAATTAGGGCTAAAAAGCTCTAACTTGCATATTCAGAATAATACAATTCTAAATAACTTATAGTTCCAACCAAGCCAATTAGGTTCTAAGTAACTTTTTTTACAACACTCTAACCTTACTTAGTTACTTTATTACTTTATTGCTCTATCAACTATAATAAAAATGGAGTTAATTCTACCTTTACCTTGACCTTGACCAGGGCCAGGACGGTCTGATAGTGATTCGTATAACTTTATATCCAATAACCCATTTGGAATACCTTCCATTACTTTATTAACCTTCTCTGCTATATCCTCTATACCCTCGTATGAAGTCACTGCCTTTACTTCGTATCTCCTAGCCATTTTTTATACCTCCTATATTTAAATAATAGGGTCACCATGTATACCCTAAAACAGACGTGTAATACTAAACATATATATATCCATTGGCTTGTAAGAGTTAGGGTCAAGTAGGGGTAGTATGTTAGTCCTGATTGATCCTAAAAAGCTATGATTTTAGACCCATCTAGGCCACAAATCTCTTTGAAGTCTTAAAAGCCTTCTTTACACTCTTAGGTCTAATTTCTATCCAATGTCTGGATAATCTGTACTGTTTCAGCTCAGGCATATCATCATATGGTGTGACCCCAATTTCCTCAAGCCAATCCCAAACGCTGGGATAGACACTCCAAACCTCAGCCTCATCCTCAGCTGGGTTAAAGGTTATTACAGTTTCCTGCTCTACTAGAGGAATTTTGGGGCAATGGATACGATCATCAGCCTCAATAATAACTAGATTCTCTCTACTCATTCTCCACATCTACCTCCTTAATTTAATTTACTAAAAACTTATATAGCTATGTCTAAAATTAGACAACTACATCACTTAATAACTACCTCCTATTGTAATAGTAGCTAAAATTATAACTACTACTATTTCTACCCCTACATCTTTCCCTACGTCTTCCCCAAACAATAATATTATAACACAACTCGTCAATAAAGTCAAG
>JALLOG010000169.1 GCA_027717645.1 Desulfobacterota bacterium AH_259_B03_O07 | reverse complement strand
TTTCGGAATTGATTTTGGCAATTTTTTGAATGCCCATTTAAAATCGAAAAGACCGACCCCGAAATATCTAACATCTACACTAATGACAGGGGGAATATTCTTTTGTAAGCTCAATACCCTTTAGTTTAAAGCAGGGAATGTAATTGAGATAAAAAAGGAAAATTTATGTCGCGAAGATTAAAGCTGAGTATTTATTAAAAAATTAAGGCGTAAGTTTTGAAATGATGTTAAAATACTAGCAAATAATATGTCTTATTACATTGTTAAAATCATTATCACCGCGATACTTGTTGTGGCTATATCGGAGATTTCGAAACGGAGTTCACTAATTGGTGCGATTTTGGCTTCTCTCCCAATTGTTTCTGTTCTGGCGTTCATATGGCTTTATATAGATACCAAAAGTGCAGAAAAGATTTCCGAACTTTCTACAGGGATTTTTTGGTTGGTCATACCTTCACTATCTTTATTCTTAGTATTACCCATATTACTGAAATCAAAGGTTGATTTCTATTTAAGTCTCTTTATTTCATGTGTAATTATGATGTTCTTTTACTTCTCGATGCTATTCATACTGAAAAAGTTGAATATAAATTTATGAGACTATACAGACTTTTATCTAAAGTCGGATAGAATTGCTCGATGATCAGCGAAACAACAATTCTTTTCCTGGATTTTCGGTGGAGTCAAATTGAGAATGAAAAAAGTAGTGTTGAATTTTTAGAGAAGGGTTAACTATTATTAAGTAGCGTCAACACCCCTCTGGATTGTAATCATTGTTAGCACTAGCTAACTGATTACGCCCAGTGGGATGTAAACGCTACTTTTCTTATGAATCCAAATTATCCTGTGAATGCTTCAAGATACTCGTCAAAAAGGGAAAAAGCCTTCTCAACATTCTTGCGAGTAAGGTTCTTTGTCTCCTTAGTCAGCTTATCGGAAATGCTTTTTACAGTACCAGCATATTCCTTCTGCAAAGATATCAGACGATCAAATCCCTCGTCTACCAGCTTTGAATTTCCATTGCTTACGGGCGAAAATTCGCTTGGCAGCTTAGAATAGGCCTGCTTCACAGTATTCGCATATTCCCTTTCGGCATTTAGCAAGTAATCTACTTGACTATTTATTGCCTTAACCTGTTCTTCCCAAAGGGACAGGTTGAAATCGAAACCGTTTAGGTAATTCTCTTTCACTAAACCTGAAAGATCTTTTACTGGGACTGTAAAATCCTTAACGCTTTTAGTCTCTTTCTTGTCAGCCATTTTGTAGCCTCCCATTTATTTGATTTGCAGATAATATAATAACAATTTTACGCTTGTCAAGAGTTTTTCTTCGCAAGTGCAAAATAATTATTCATCCAATAATACTGATAATACTTGATATATGTATTGAAATATCGAAAAATATACGCATTTGCTAATAACATTTGTAGAGAGAGACACCTCTATTTGTTTATATTTTCTCCCGGGTTTTATATTATTTGATCGAGCACAATATGGCTTTTGCCAGAAGATCTTATAAAATACTCATTTTTTTCCTAGACAATGTAAGAAAAATTTTGACTAAAAGATTTTGTTATTTTACAATTGCGAAATTTTATATATTAAATATATTAGGAGATTAGGGAATGGGTATTAACTTACTTCTTTTGTCGTTCATATTTATCTCTCTATTTTTAATGGCCTGTAAGTGTGAGTTAGGTTAAATTTCTGTACCTAAAGTCCCTAGGTTTACATTTGGGAGTGATTGATATGAGTGACGATAATCTATATCAACAAATTGAAAATCTTTTTATTGAGACTGGCGAAGCACATCACAAGGCATTCATTAAAACAGATGGTGCTGATCCTGAGTGGCCACTCTGGTATTCTGAACATCTAAAAGAGAAACTTGGAAGGCTTCTAAATGCGAAATTTACAAGAAGCGAGCTTGTTTATCTTTTGATAACAGCCGAAAAGGAAATGGCTTTAATGGCCCCGGGTGCTGGTTGGGCAAAATATTATGCGACTTTTTTCATTGAGAGATATTTGTAGGAATACGAAGGTTAATCAAAAGAATTTATAATAATAAAGTGGGGGGAGTTCAGAATGTTTAGTTAGGATCTTCAGTTTTCTATTATTTATCTAATTTTTTGATTTTGCAACTTCTCCAACTTTTCCATCTCATAGTCAAGCTCGGTCTTGAGACCTAGGTCATGTAACAACTCATTAGCCTCAAGAATGTTTTGGCATTTAGAAACTTTCCTGGCAGGCTCTGAAACCTTTTCATAAACCACTTTGGGTGAAAGATAAAATGTTAGGGTTGAATTAATAGATAGTGAAACAGCTCTTCTACCACCCCTTATTGTGGCCGTTTCTAGTATTCCTTTAGCAACCTCCACCGGTAGACGACTGGCCTCAGTAGGCACTACATCTATTACTTTCTCTAGTTCTCTTAGTGTATCTTGGGTTATACCCCAGCTTCCAAGAAGGCCACCTTCTTTAGCAATTTTATTAATCGATCTTTCGAGCTCATCTTTAGTTAGTTCTCCATCACTTCCAAATCCAAACACTCCCATCATAGTGGGAATATGTTGCTCTAATTTTGCCAGTGCCGCGGTCATTATCGCATCTGCGAGGGGACTCATTATTCCCGGCTCGTCACCAAATGCAATAGCATCTCCCCCAACATCGATTCCAATCACTAGATCAGCATCCAACGTTTCTATGGTATTTAGTAATCCTGTTATAACCTTGTCCGGTCCGTAATTTATATCAATAAGCAGTGTCTCGTTTCCATAAAACTCAGCAACTATTGACTCTGCAAATCTTACCCCCGTGCTTGTAGTTGTTCGAGAGTTTGCAAACCATACTGTATCGTTTAGCTTTCGTGCATTAATTGTTTCCTCAAATTTCCTCGGACCAGGTACGGGGTCAATAACAGATCTTTCCCAGGAAATGCCACCCATTATGTATTCGACTCCGAATAATTCGAGTAGTTTTGCCGTCGGAATTGTTCCAACAATATCCCCACCTCCCCCTATTCCCAGCAATATTGCCTTTTTAGATTTCTTTAAGATTTTTTCGAATGACTTATTTTGATTCATTTTTCGTACACTTGAAAAGTGCATTTAAATGCAAGGATTTTAATAACGATATCTCAAAAAATATTATTAAATATTGTTTCTTTACCATAATGTTACCAAATATAAGAATGAACTCGAAAGAAACTGGATTTTAACTGATAATTTCCTGTAGCGTGGTCCAGGGTTACCACAGTCAATGCGAACGTATCTGAGGGCACCCATAATGTCATCTCTGTAGATGTTAAATAATTCGAAGACAATTTCTTAGACCTTCAATGCATCCTATCTCTAAGCCTCTTAGATAAAAAATGTTTTAAACGGGCATTCAAAAAATTGCGAAAATCACTTCCTAAAGCGTTAAAAAAAGATTTAGGGTTGGGGTTGAATTAAATATTTTTAGCTTTAGGAATTGATTTAATAAATTCTAATTTTTTGACAGCCCTATCCTGAGCTTTGTCGAAGGGTTGTTACTTTGTATCAAGACAAAGTAAAATAATTTAAAATTTACAAATCCTACCCCGAATTACGCAGCATCTACAGAAATGACAAGTTGTGAGTTGTTTCCTATTTAAGGAGGAAACTCCCTATCGTCATTGACCTTAAGAAATCTCTTTTTATATTTAAATACCCTGCAGTTTGCTACAGTGAGCTTCATTTCAAAACCAGATCAAGAAACAAATTTGCTTCTACAAAATGATAACCTTGCTGGAGAAGTTTAATTATGATTTAGGTTTTTCAAGTAGCAAATAAAGTATATTATCTGTGAACGCGGGATCTTTAGTCAACTCCAGATGGTCTGTGAATAGGAACATTACATTTGTCCAGTCAATAGGGGTTATTAGCTTCGGTTTCCACTCATTCCCGATTCTTTCATCCATCAGGGCACTTGAACGTAGAACAGTTCCATCGCCATTAGCATTTTCACTAAGCTCAATAATTTTAGCACCTGTGTCATAGGTTAATTTTGAATTTGTTGGAACAGCATCCCCTGCTATTAAATAGAGTTGTAATCCCTTGGGAGGTGATGCTGGGATGTCAAGGGAGTCTTGAAATTGTTTAGCTTTTTTCAACGATTTTTTTAGATGATCTAGTGCTATTTTTCGTCTTTCTGAAGGGTCGTTAACTTCAGGAAGTAGATCAATAAGGACGCGATCTTGTTCAGGATCTGCTAGTCCCCATTCGAATTCTTCCCATATTTGAGGATCAAAAACATCTATAGGGTTACCACTTTGATCTAATACGGCTTTATGACGCATCCTAGGAAGAAGTTGATAAACCGATGGCATTGTTCCTAGTATAGATGCTTCGTATGTTGGAAGAAACGGACCAATGTCCTTGCCGTTGATTAGTTGTTTTAGTGCATTAAGTGATCCTGCGTTTGGGGTTCCTATGAATATTGCTTTATCAACATATTTTGCTCCTTCCCATGTTAACTCTGGCTCGGAGCCATCCTCGGGAAGATCCTTAGGTCCATACCGTAAGTAGTACCTAGTTACTAAGCCACCCATTGAATGGGCGATTATGTCGAATTTAACTTCATGATCTTCGATGCCAAAACGTTTCTTGAATTCTTCTTTAATGTATGCACTCTTTTCCTGAATAAAATTATGAAGTCGCTTAGCGTTTTCCACATTGTCTAGACGCCAATCATAGGAAAATTGAAAACAAGTAAAGTGCTCATCCCCATAGTCTATTGTATCAAGTTGAATTGAATCGTCACGATAACCTCCTGCACCTAGTGCACTTAGTATGTTAACATAGGCATTAAGTTGAAAGGGGAGTCCCAAAACTCTAACTTTTACCCTTTCCAATGCACCATCTGAATAAACATTATCAGTAAGTTCACTTAATTTTGCATTTTTCTTCATAGGTAGGGCGACAAGCCTTGCCCCCTCCGGTGTTTCGGGATTAGCATAACCACCGTCGAAAGCCCCCCATACCAACTGTCCGGATTCGCCATCAACTAGCTTGGAGCCCAGTATCCCGGGTATAACTATAACAGGGTTACCATAACGATGAGTCTGTCTTGCGGATTTAGTGTATATATCACCCAGGTCCGGTGCCTTATACTCTACCCCGCATCCTATAAAAAAATGAAAAAAATTATAAAAAGAGGTCTATTAGCCTTCATTTTAACTGCCATCACTAGTTGTTGGTGAAAATGCCCCGTGGAAATTATAATACTACTTATTTAAATTTACAATCTTAAGTGCTTATTGCTATTTTTTCTTGGATTGAATTTAATCAAAAAAGGATTCAAAATTGGACAGGAAGACCCCATTATTGAAAATTAATATGAAATTCAAGTAGCGAATTCCCTGTAGTTTGCTACAGGGTCCACTTTTCCCTATTATTGCTATAGATGTTACATAATTCGAAGACAGTTTAATTATTTTCAATATTACGATCTCATTGGTTAGACCTTTTCCAAAAGGAAAAGGTTTAGATAGACATTCCAAAAATTGCGTTAAGTAAATCACGAACGCAGGCGTTAAAAAAAATGCGGGGGATAGGGAATATTGGAT
>JALLOG010000168.1 GCA_027717645.1 Desulfobacterota bacterium AH_259_B03_O07 | reverse complement strand
GAATAGATTGGGATTTTTATGTATACGCTTGTCCCTTCGCCTTCAGTGCTTTCTAGACTGATTTCTCCACCGTGGTCCTGGATAATTCTTTTAGCTACGGAAAGCCCTAAACCCGTTCCCTTACCGGCTGGTTTAGTGCTAAAAAATGGCTCGAACACACGTGGTAGAACCTCTTCTGGAATCCCGGTCCCTGTGTCCGAGACCGTTATTTCTGCTATGTCCTTTTGAGCCCAGTTGGAAATGGAAATATTTAATGAGATTTTTCCACCTTTAGGCATAGCATCTATGGCATTCATAATAATGTCTGAAAACAACAGCTCAAGTAAGTCAACATCTGCAAGTACCCACAAGTCATTACCTATAGGTAACTCAAGCTTTATTCCTGGTTTGTTGAGGAGGGGCTTTATTATCTCTACCGACTCCCCGATAATGGAAGAAATTTTCTCAGGGCGTTTTTCTTTCTCAGGTTTACTTGCGAATTTGAGAAGCCTCTGCATCACTTTCTGTCCATAGAATATCTGTCTTTCAATAGACTCAAGTTTTTCCATCATGCTTGGGTAATTCTCAACACTTTGAATGTCTTCTTTGAGCATCTGAACCCTGAGAAGCATAGAAGCAAGAGGTGTGCCCATATGGTGGGCTAGGCCTTCTGCCATCTTCCCAACAACTTGGGCTTTTTCAAGTTCTACTATTTTGTTTCTCAATACTACTCTTTCCCTTATGTCTCTTATTGTTTCAAAAAACATGCCGCTTTCAGACTGCATGTAAGATATAGCAACACTTACAGATATTCTGTCCCCATTTTTTTGGATTTTTTCCATTTCGTGATCAAGTAAATTGTTCCCTTGTTTTACTCTTTTTAGTTTTTCAGTGAATTTGTCTTTGTCTTCAGTAGGTATAATATCCCAGATATTTTCCAACTTCTTTTTCCCTTTAGCACAAAATAATCTTGAGGCTTCTTTATTAATGGTGATGATTTTCCCCTGTTCATCATATACCAGGACAGCATCGGGTATGTTGTCCATTATTGCTTGTAGCTTTTCTTCGCTTTCTCTTAGAACCTGTTCAGCCCTTTTACGCTCGGTAATGTCAACCATTGAACTTAGTACCATCAGTCCTTCGGATAATTTGATCGGGCTTAGCCCGATTTCAACAGGACATTCACTACCATCCTTGCGTACAGCAAAGAGGTCGCGCCCTCTTCCCATTGGCCTTGCCTCTGGGTTGGTAAAAAAACTCTTACGATATTCGAAGTGTCTGTCACGAAAACGCCTTGGGACTAAAATCTCGACGGATTGTCCAATCAGCTCCCCGCGACTATAACCGAACAATTTTTCTGTCTGCGTGTTCACGAGTTTAATCTTGCCCTCTTGATCAACCATCACTATTGCATTAGGGGAGGCCTCTACAACCAGCTGAAATCTTTCCTCCGCTAGTTTGCGTTTGGTTATATCGAGTATGATTGCAACGAATACAGGCGAATCATTAAAAGTTGAAATCTGGAGATGTACTTCTACAGGATACAAAGATCCATCCTTCCTTCTATGGACAGTAACAAATTCGATTTTTTCTCTTTCTTTAGTTTGTAGAGGCTTGATCAATTCCCTAAAAGACTTAAGTGTACACACAGGGTTGATGTCAAGTGGGGTTAGAGAACTTAGTTCCTCCGTCGAATACCCAAGGTTTGTTCTTGCACCTTTATTTACTAGAACGAATCGAAGGGTTTCTGTGTCGAAGATGTAAATCTCATTCAGGGATTCTTCAAGGATACGACCAAGGTTTGTCGCCAATTCATCCGATTTCATGCGCCTTCTCTCTAATTCTTCCAATTCGGCAAATCGTCGGCGTATCTCTGCCAATTCATTCAAGAGTTCTTTCTTTGTTTTTTTTTCATCTAGCATATGGCCTATCCTAAAAAGCTAGCAGTAATTCGTAGAGAGTTTATTTTAAAGGCGACTCATGTGTTATATTGTAACGCTCAAAAAGTCGGAAGCGGCAATAATAATGTCCCTCTATTTCGTACCATCCCTCGAATCTTAAGTATTCTAAAATCTATTTTTGTTATTATGTAGATAATCTTAAATAATATAAAGTTATTTTCCACTAAAAAGGGAGCTATAAAATTCAAACCTTCTTGTCCAATCCTCCAGATTGTAGGATGCGATTAAAAGGTCTCTTTTTTCATTTGTTTCCTCGTCCACTAGGTAGTACCTGAGTAATGTCTCAGGTTTAAACCCATAGTGATCTATTATTCTAATAAAGCTTTTACTATCGGAAGTAAATCTTACAATAACCTTTTGTAATCGGTGCTCAAATACCTCAAATAACAGTATATCGAACATATTGGAACCGATTCCGTTTCCTCTATGATCAGGGCTGACAATCAACTTGATCTCAGCAGCATGCTGCCAATAAAGCCCTTCAGAATGTAGGGTCCCCTTTGCTATAATCTCATCGCCCTTTAAGGTGACTAATTGAAAAATCTTTCTATAATTATCGCTTGTAAACCAACTCTCTATAGTTTCCAATTTTGATACGTCATCTTTATAAATTAAAAGATCGGACTTTGGTATAGAAGAGAAAAATTGAAACAACCTTTCTATGTCTTCAATGTCTGGGGGTCTAATAATGACAACCGTTTTATCCCTTAGGGTAATTCTTTTAGGATACCTGTCCATATACTTACCACTAACTTGCAAATTTCATACCATCTGCAAATTTCGTATCTGTATGTAGTTGTTCATCTAAAAAGTTGAAATATTTGTCCGATTGTAAGAATCTCTGACAAATAAGATTTAATTTTTATATTTAGAGAGTTCGAGATTTGTTATTGTGTTAATCTAAATAGAAACAATTCAATAAGGAGTATAGTCATGGAAATTAAAACACTAAAAATTGAGAAACCAGATGATATTAATTTTATTCTGGGGCAGACCCACTTTATAAAAACAGTAGAGGATCTTCATGAAGCAATGGTAAACACAGTTCCGGGAATAAAGTTTGGGCTTGCCTTCTGTGAGGCTTCAGGGCCTTGCCTTGTTAGATATAGCGGGACTGATTCTGAGCTTGTAGAATCAGCGAAGCATAATGCATTTAATCTTTCGGTTGGACACAGCTTTATTATCTTCCTTAAAAATAGCTACCCGATTAATGTATTGAATTCTATAAAAAATGTGCCTGAGGTTTGTACAATATTTTGTGCCACTCAAAATCCGGTTGATGTAATTATAGCAGAAACTGAACGAGGAAGGGGTATTGTTGGTGTAATTGACGGTTTCAAATCTAAGGGAATTGAAACCGAGGAGGATATAAAAGAGAGAAAGACTTTGTTAAGAAAGATAGGTTATAAGTTTTGATATTACGTTTAAGGCCCTAATCTTCGGCTGATTCCACAAGAATAAGTTTTTCACCTGATATTTTTGAATCTTTTAAAGTAAAAAACTTGTCTGATTATGAGACAAATGACATAGTCTTTATTTCTTCTATTATTACCTTTTTATTCTATCATTCCTTAAACATTATCCAATTTGATTGTGGCATATAAATTGCCATTTATTAAGGTATTAAGGTAAAAAACTTAAAACAGGAGGTATGAATCATGGCATTAATGAAATGGACCCCATCAAAAGAAATGGAAAGGTTATTCGGGGAGTTTGTTGATGATCCCTTTCTCACGGGATTTAGGAGAAGGCTCCCGATGTGGAAGAGTTTTAGAGAATTTGAAGGTATATCACCTGCTGTGGACATGATCGATAAGAAGGATGAGATAGTTGTAAAGGCTGAGGTTCCTGGAGTAGAAAAGAACGATATAAATATTTCTCTTACGGACAGTACACTTACAATCAAGGGAGAAACTAAGAAAGAGAAAGAAACGAAGGACGAAGATTACTACTATTCTGAAAGAACATATGGAAGTTTCGCGAGGACACTAAGTCTACCCGAAAAAGTACAGGCTGATAATGTAAAAGCAAATTTTAAGAACGGAATCTTGGAGATACACCTTCCTAAAGCTCCTGAGGCAAAGCATAAAGAGATTAAGGTTGATGTCGAGTAGTATTCACGAAATGGGAAGCAAATATGGAAAAGAATCTCCCGGTTCGTATATCAACATTTTTATATGCTTGGCAAACATCAAATAATTATGGCTATTGAGGAAAAATAGAACTGGTTGAAAACAATTAGATCCAGCTAGAGGGAAGAGTTACGAAATGGCTGTTATGAGATTAGCTATTTTCGCTAATGATACGAAAAGAAGTCCTCAAATGGCTTCTTTTATAGTTTCGTCCAAGAAAATGGGAGTTAAATGCAGAGTTACTTCGACTAGTTTAATTCTTGAAGGGAGAAAGAAGATTCTTTTAGAGATTCTAGAAAAGCTCGGTCACGCTCCGTTTGGAACGGAAGGAAAGAAGTTTGCGATAACTTTAGACTTTGGGCAAAGTAATAAGCTCATTCCTATGAATGGAAAACTTGAATCTCAAAGGGTTGATAAAAAAAGTAATAAGGAACAACATTGAAAGATCAGAAATGCGCTCAACTGTTTGTACGTAGACACATGAATTGTCTGAAAAGTAGTTCTTATCTTTCATAATCATAAACGAAAGCAATTTGTCTCCTCTTTGAGCGACAACTGAATTGGGGAGTTGTAGATAAGAAGTTGAATATCTGGAGATAATAATAGCAGCGGGAGGTTTTCTCTAAAATGATTCATAGAATACTTTGGGCTACAGACGGTTCAAGTGATGCAGCGGAATCACTGAGGTATGTGGAAATTTTAGCATGCAATTTTAAAGCTGAAATCCTAGGTCTGTACATCTTACCTGATTACAAAGGGATGATAGAAAATTTCTCAGTTGAAGAGAAAACAAAATTTGCTAAATGGATTGATGAAATACTAAAAGCAAAGGAGAAGAAAAAACTAGAGGCTATAAGGAAAGATTTTGGCGCAAAAGGGATCAGTTTCAATATAGCAATCGGAAGAGGCATTCCACATAAGGAGATTATGAGAGTTGCTACTGAAAAAAAAGTTGGCCTAATCGCATTGGGGAAGGGAAGAGCGGTTGAGAGAGCTATTTTGGGGGGAACAGCGCTTAAAGTTATCAGGGACTCCAAGATTCCGGTTTTGACAGTAAGGGAAGATACGAGGAGGGCAGACATAAAGAGGATTTTAGCGCCTATAGACCAATCCCATGGTCTATCAAAGGGTTTTAAGTATGCAGTTGAAATATCAGAACCATTTGGAGCGATTATAAATATGCTAAATGTAGTAGAGATTGGAGAGCATAAAATCCCGCCTGAGATAGTGGAACGGATGAAGGCGTTTTGCTTTCGGGAACTCAAGGAGAACGTTGGGAAGGTTAAAATGAGTAAGAATATTGAAGCATATGTGGAGGCGGCTAAGAACGCTTGGAAGGGCATAGTTAAATTTGCTGATGACAGAGATATTGATTTAATAGTGATGATGACGTATGGAGGTGCCAAATTTAAAGAGGAATTTATCGGTAGTGTAACGCAAAAGGTAATTCAGGAGGCCCATTGCCCCGTCATAACGATCAAACCTTAACTCCTATCTGAGATAAGTAATTTTAATATATAATAGAGTCTTATGGAACAGGAACTTATATCTATACCTTTTGAACAG
>JALLOG010000167.1 GCA_027717645.1 Desulfobacterota bacterium AH_259_B03_O07 | reverse complement strand
ACTAACCTTATGTGGATCTAATCCATTATATTCAGCCATTTTAGCTGACGCCCCTATCAGCATATCTCCTAAACCCGCTCTACAACCAATACAACTAAGCCTGTGGTGTGTTGCAAAGGACTCAGTCAGTGATCCAGCAAACTGCCACTCGCCCGCTAAAAAAACCCTGTCCCACGGAATAAATACATCGTCGAATAAGATCATTGCAGTTGCCTGTCCATACTTTGAAGACAATTCAGCACTTTTATCCTTAGGTCGACCGGCCTCCCTTGAAACCATCTCAATTCCATCGGCATCTACTTCAATCGCAAATGAGACGGCATAATCACTATCCTTTTCTGTCATATTCCTGGTTGGCAACACGATTATTTCATGTGTATAGGGAGCCCCTGTCACAATAGCCTTGACACCCCTTACAACAATCCCCTTCTCATTCCTTTCAACAATTCGAAGATAGAGATCAGGGTTTTTTTGTTGATGGGGCCTTTTGCTCCTATCACCTTTCGCATCAGTCATGGCAACACAAGTTGTGAGGTCCTCATCCTGGACGTATTGCAGATAGCTAAGGAAACGCTGATGATATTCAGAGTTGAATTCTTGATCCAGTTTATATGTGTTTTGATAAAGTGCGTTCAATGCATCATGGGTCAAATATCTCTGAGCACATCCAGCAGTGCGGCAAAGGAGTCTTGTCATCTCAAGCTTTTTAAGAAGATCGTCGGTGTTCGTATTAATGTGTACAAGTCGGCTTACTTCCTTACCGCTAATGTGAGAAGAAGCAAGCATAATATCTTTGTATTCAGGCTTTTTGCCATATTCGTACGTAAGGGAGATGGCATTTATCCCAGGTTTAAGCAAAGGTTCGTCGGGGATGCTTTCTACCTGCTTTCCTCTTATATAAACTATCGGTTTTAGCTTTCTTAAACTCGCAACATATTCTTCTGGAGTTTTTATTTTTCATCCCTCCTCATAATATTCCAGTGGATATAGTCGAGTATAGCACTTTTTGGATATGTCTTGAGGACTCGCTTTGCTAAAGAACTTAATCAATTTTACTATCTCAGGCAAGAGAAAATTAAATAAGCACGTAATTTTCATTTTAACCTTCTACCGTCTAACTTACATTTGTAATTAAAAGAAATTACTAAATTCTCCCTTTCGGAACAAAGGCGTGCATCGTACAAACGGGGACTTAGGTAGCATGGTTCTCCCCTTTTTGAAAAAAGGAGGTAGAGGGTATTTATTTCATAACTAACATAAAATTAAATCTACCTGAATCCGCCTTCGACTGACTCAGGACAGGCTTTTTAATATAGATGGACTTGCTAATTAATTCCCTCAAACAGGAAAAGGGAATTTAATAGTACTAAGCCTTGATTCTCTTCTTCGCCGGTTGTTTTGCTCTTACTCTTTTCTTTTCAGTCTTATATGCAAAAGGATCTTTTAAATCCGGATGAAAGAGCTTGAAATGGTTCATGTGCATATCCGAATATGAGCCTTGTGGATAATATTTATCATAGAACTCAAGGTCTAAATGCATTGCTTGAAAAACCAAGCGCATATACATTGGATCTACAAATGCAGGGAACCTTCCATAAGTATCATAAATATAATTAGCAACATCTTTTACAATCTGAATTGTTCTCTCTGTGGGTTTTGGAGCTTTCATCAGATGCTTGTCGGGTTCAGTGTAAGGAAATGGTTTATCAGGTTTCCAAGCCTCGTTCTTATGCTCAAAGAAGGCATCTATTGCTTCCTCCATATTCTTGTAATAAGGTGGACAATAGCCCTCCAAAACGCCGTCTCTACCCACAGGCACTGTAGTCGGGGGATCAATAGCACCTTTTTTCGGTTGAATAAACCTAAAACCAAGCCCTTTGAATAACTCAGGCGCAGCACCCATTGCAAACCTCGGGATAAAACCACTGAACGTCCATCCTGCGAGACCGAGGGCTTGAAGGGCCAGGCTCATGTTCTGAGAAATAAAAGCCTGTTCGACGTTTAGTCCCGTAAGTATTCTGACTTCAAGATCAAAGAGAGATAGCTTAACCTGCTCCTTAAGCCTTCCCATCTTTACCCATTTTTCAACACCTGCTGGTTTACCAGTTAGATCATCAATTATGGTAAAGCCATATGTACTACTGCAATACAACAGTAGAAGGTTTAAATACTCTTCTGTAATATCCGTTACCGGAATAAAAACCGATGTTCCAGACTTGTTAGTATTCCATTGATTGAAATTAAACAGACCCGGCATCTTATCAGGAAGCTTAGCTCTTCCATCTTCAATCTTGACCAAACTTTCACGGTAGAGTTCGAGAACACGCTGGATTTTTTCATCACGGCTCATTTTGAAAAACAAATCAAGCTCATGATGCTGGGGAAGCATTCTCTTAACATCAATAAAATAAAGCCCTTCATCATTTGTAAAAAATAACTCCGTTCCATGGTTGTTACATGCTGATGGCCAAGTGCGTCCGGTCCACTGACAAAGTAAATCTATTCCGGTCTCTGGAGGTAAATCTGCTAGGCAAAGTCCCGTAAGTCCTGTTCCAGACCAAACTAGCAACGCCTCTTCTAACTCATCCAAAGGAACAGGGTCATACGCTGACTTAAACTCAAGAGTGGTATCTTTTAGTTCCATACCCAATCCAAAACGACGCGAACGCCTGTTAAAAACTGACTCGAAAAAAGGATATTTTAGAGCGGCTTCATATCCTTTATTTAGTATCGGATTCCCATTTCTTTTCCTGGCCATTTTGCTACCTCCCTCTGATTTAAAGGTGATATCAGAAAATTTAAAATAATAAACAAAAAAAATCAATCAAACGAACAAAATTTGCTTCTCAAATAAATCTAGAATAATTATAATGTTAACTGGAAATAAAACCCCAATAAACTTGTTAGAAAAGGATTAAGCTATTTCAAAATTGTGAAAATGTCAACAATGCGTCCATGATTAATTAACCTACATGCTAAAAATGCATAAATAGGAGTAATGGGATTAAACTCTTAAAACCTTTTCTCATTTCATTCATTTTTCTGGTCTTGACGATTCCGTGGTTTTTTTCTTCATTCCATGAAACAAAGGTTCTAGGATTTCCACCTTGGGCTTTTTACAGCCTATTCATGACAGTTATGTATGCAATCTTAATAGCCTTTTTTTTGAAGCGTTATTGGTCATTGTCGGCTGAAGAAAAAGATGAGGGGGAAAATTAAAATCAATTCCTCCGTTCTCCTCGGAAAGACTGGAATCATTTTTATGATTGTTTACTTATCTGCACTCATCATAGTCGGTCTTATAGGGAGATTTACAAGAAAAGAAAACTCCTTAGCCGACTTTTATCTAGCCGGAAGGGGAATGGGTTTATTCGTGCTATTCCTCACACTATACGCCACTCAGTACAGCGGAAATACATTGATTGGATTCGCAGGAAAGGCCTATCGCGAAGGATATCTGGCAATCGTAAGTGTTACATTTATGATGGCTGTGATTGGCGGATATTTAATTTTTGCTCCAAAACTATACAAACTATCACAGCAATTCAGATTCATAACAGTTGGTGATTACATACAGCAAAGATTCAATTCGAGAATTCTTACCATACTAGCGGTAATAATATGTATTATAGCCCTTGGTAACTATATCATTACGAATTTGAAGGCAGTTGGACATATAGTAGAAGCAACCACCGGTGGTGACATTAAATTCATACATGGCGTAATCGGTCTTTCACTTATAATGGTCCTATATGAAACGCTGGGAGGCCTTCGAAGTGTTGCCTGGACGGATGTAATCCAAGGAATATTACTCCTATTAGGATGTGTCGTAATTTTCGGAGCGATAGAGTATCAATATGGCGGACTCACTGCTACCGCAAGCTTTCTGATGGCAAAACGCCCAGAATTATGGCAAGCACCCACTCCCGAAGAAAAAAGGATCTGGCTAAGCACCCTATTAATAGTTTTCTTTGCAATATCAATTTACCCCCATGCTATACAGCGTATTTATGCAGCAAAAGATGAGAAAACACTTAGGAGATCTTTCCAGATCATGGTGTTTATGCCTATCGTTACCACCCTTTTTATCATAGTCGTAGGCATAGTAGGCATTACCCAATTTCCAGGACTAGATAGAGATGGTAGTGAGGATATCACACTCTTGTTATTAAGCGATATTGCTAAGAACATACCATCTATAAACTTTATAATTGTACTCTTTGTTACGGCTGCAGTAGCAGCAATAATGTCAACAATAGATTCAGCACTCCTTGCTATTTCATCCCTTTTTACTCAGGACTTGTATCGATTGGTTCGTCCAAGCGCTACACAGTCTCATCTAACAAACATGGGGAAAATTTTTCATGGATTATTATCGCTTTCATGGCCTATCTAGCCATTAACCTTCCACATACGATCTGGAGGCTTATGGAGATTAAACTTGAGATTCTAAGCCAGGTTGCGCCGTCAATATTTCTAGGTTTGCATATAAAATCATTAAGGGCCTCAGCTGTTTTATCAGGACTTATTGTTGGAACCCTGGTTACAATTGTACTTATGTTTGGAAACACGATTGGAATTGATGTTTCAGATAGGCCTTGGGGATTTCATGCCGGCATCTGGGGTCTTGCCACTAATTTTCTAACTATCGGTATAGCTTCCGTTTATGGAAAAGATAAATATCCAATTTCAGTTAAAAAATAACCGAATATATTCTCCTAAAATTATCACATGAGGAGTAACCATCATGTACTCGTGATTAGAATTGAACTCACTTTGATAACAAAATCACTGTAAAAATTGCAAAGACAATTCCCAGAATTTCCCTAAGATCCAGGCTCTCTTTTAAAACAAGAACTCCCAATATAACGGTGACTGCCGGATATACCGCAGTTAAAGGAACTAGTGCTGAAAGCTTAGCGGGCTGAAGTGCGATAATAAAAATAATTGTCCCTATTCCCCAAGTTATTCCCATCAATAAAGCGTAGGGGTTGACCGCAAAGTCAGTAAAGATTTCGTTCCTCTTAAAGATGATTAACGATGTCAATACAGTAATTGTTCCTATTCCCTCAAAGAAATACACTCTATATGGGATATCTCTCATTAAAGCCATCTTTCCAAAAAAGCTACCAACCCCCCACATTAAAGTGGCAATAAGTGCCAATATCAACCATCTTTCCATAGTCCTATGTCCCTTTAAGTTAAATTTAAAGAAATTTTATTCTATAAAGAATATTATCTATAAGCAAATGCTGTCTCTTAACTAGCGAATTCCCTGTAGCTTGCTTCAGGGTTCACTTTTCCCTGTTATTGCTATAGATGTTACATAATTCAAAGACGATTATTTGGAGTTTCAATGTATCATATCTCTAAACCTTTTACCCAAAAAATAGTTTAAACGGGCATTCAAAAAATTGCCAAAATCAATTCCGGAAGCGTTAAAAAAAGATTTAGGGTTGGGGTTGAATTAAATATTTTTAGCTGTAGGAATTGATTTAATAAATCCTAATTTTTTGACAGCCCTTGATTTTTGTTACTTTGTATCAAGACAAAGTAAATAATTTAAAATTTACAAATTCTGTCCAAGACTTACGTGACATTTACAAGTGTGATCGTAGTAAAGCAATCTCTATTCATGGATTGCTTCGTCGCTGATCCTGAAACAAGTTCAGGACAAGCTCCTCGCAGCAACTGTGTTAAAAGTCAACCCACTTTATATAAATAAAAAACAAATTTG
>JALLOG010000166.1 GCA_027717645.1 Desulfobacterota bacterium AH_259_B03_O07 | reverse complement strand
ATTTTTTGACAGCCCTTGATTTTTGTTACTTTGTATCAAGACAAAGTAAAATAATATAAAATTTACAAATTCTGTCCCCGAATTAGGCAACATCTAAAGCACCCACAAATTTAAGGGTTAAGATTCTCGCTCATGATACGATAACTATCCACCAGCAAGACTGGCGGACCAACCCATTCTGTCATGCCCGAAAGCAATAATCGGGCATCCACATTTTTACTGGATTCCCAGTGAAGCGTGTACCCGAATAGTTCTATCGGGCAACTTGCAAATGACAACCCTCACAATTTTACAATAGCGGAAGGATTTTGAATCAATTAACTCCAAATCCCCGGTATGACAGAAGAACAACTAGGACATTTTCCCTCAGAAGCGATTGAATAATCTAAAATCTTGTAACCATATCGTTCGATCAAAAGTTTATGACAATTCGGACAATAAGTATTTTCGTAGTCCTTAACTGAGCCCGGCAGGTTTCCGGCATATACAAACTTGAGACCAGCTTCATATCCAATTTCAGTAGCCCTAATCAAAGTCTCGGCAGAAGTGTCGTCAGGATCAGTCATCTTATAATCTTTATGAAATGCAGTTACATGCCAGGGTATATCTGGCGAAACTGAGAAAAGGAAATTTGCTGCTTCTTTTAATTCCTCGTTTGAATCATTAAAACCAGGAACAATTAATGTAACTATCTCTACCCAAAAACCCATATCTTTCAATCTCGGAATGGTTTCCAGAACATTACTGAGAAGACCCCCGAGTTTTCGGTAATTTTTATCATTCATGGATTTAAGATCTACCTTATAGCAATCGGTCAGTGGTCTTAGGTACTCCAAAGCCTCTTTAGTCGCATTACCATTCGAGATAAACGCAGTTCTAAGACCATGATCCTTCGCAATCCCAAATACGTCAGCTGACCATTCTGCGGTTATTAAGGGCTCATTGTAAGAACTTCCGATCAAACTAGCTTTATATCTTTTAGCAAGTGCGACCATTTTCTCAGCATTTACAAACATGGGTTCTATTCCAGCTACGGGATCTCTGAGCGCTTGAGAAGTAAGCCAATTCTGACAATACCCGCAATGATAATCACAACCCAACATCCCAAATGTCAATGTAAAAGAGCCGGGGAGGACATGGAAGAAGGGTTTTTTTTCGGTGGGATCGCATTGTAGTGCTGCCACATAACCCTTTGGTACAAAAAGCTTTCCAGCTTCGTTATATCTAACCTTACAAATTCCTCTGAGCCCCTCGAAGATCACACACCTGTGACCACATGCATAACATAGTACTTTATTGTCCTCAAGACTTTTATACAGTTCACCCTCGGAAGAATACCTATCAATTAATTCAGCTAGGGAGGGTCTTGCAACAGATTTATATTTCTTGCTCTTTGGCATGCCTCAGTCCCCTCAATAATAATATTGTATAACACACGATTGATTGTACAAATCCAATGGCGAGCTTACCCTGTAATATCGTGAAATGTAGCGGCGACCTTCAGGTCGCCATAATAATCGCGGAGCCCCCCCCAGAAGATATGTAGCTCTCGTAGGAGCGCCATCCTGGTGCGAGGTCAGTTCGGATCTTCATCTTTAGAAAGATTTTTGAGTCTGGGAGCATTTTGTCCCCAATTTTTCCCATCAAATTGCTCGATCATGACTTTTGATATGCTTGATTGATCCAAGCATCTCACATTTACACTATATCCGTCGGGATTTGATCTTGGCACATAAAAAGGCCTAATGCCGCAGGTTTTGCAAAATGTATGTTTGGCAACTCCAGTGTTAAAAGTATAAGTAGTGAGATTATCCGCCCCCTTGATAACTCTGAATCTAGACTTAGGAACAATTAAATGCATAAAACCAGTCATGCTGCATATTGAGCAGTTGCAATCTAGCGCGTTTATATCTTCTGGTGCCTCAACCTCAAATCGAACCGCACCACAGTGACAACTCCCCTTATGTAAAATCATTTGTAATAAATTAATGTTTATTAATTTAGGGAAACTAAAAATAATTTCATTATATTAAATAGAAATTGACTCTTTAGTTTATAATAATGAAACTGTTAAGTGAAGTAAGAAAACATGGGAGTGCCATGAGTAACAAAAAAGTTGAAATAAATTGCCTGACGATTCTACTTCTAATTATTGTTATGTTAACAGGTTGCTCGCGGGACGAAAGGGTGATAAATCCAGCGTACAAAAGCCCGCTAAACACTCCGATTGATAGAGAAACAAAACCAATTGTAATAAGACCCATTGTCTTAGAACTTCCGGAGGGACATAGGCTTGGTAAAATTGAAATGGGTCCCGTTTGCATACCGCAAACTGATCTGATTACCCTTGGTGGTAAAGCACAAGCAAATGAAGAGCATCTAACCTTTGCAGTAAAAAAGGAGCTATCGAATGCAAATTATAATGTTGTTGATAGAAACCCAGAATTTCCATCTCCTTCAAAATACAATGAAGAGTTAATATTGGCTGGAACGATAACAGATTTAAGAGCAAATGTATGTTTTCCGTCCAGTGGAACAAGAAGTTTTAAAATAGGAAAAGGTGAAGCATACACTAAGATTCATTGGAAATTATTTACCAAAAAAAACAATGAACCGATTTACGAATCGATTACCGAAGGCTCGGACAAGTTAGAAAAATCTAAGCCTTTTGGGCCAGCGGAGGTAATCATCGGGTCGGTTATTATTGCCACCCAAAACTTAATGGCTGATACAAACTTCAATAATCTAGTGTTAGCAAGTGATCACTTTTGAATAATCAACGATCCATATATGACCAAAACTAAATCGCCCTTTTTTTCCGATATCATACCAACATACAACCGAAAAACCCTTCTTAAGACAGCATTGGAATCCGTTTTAGATCAAACCTTCGATGACTTTGAAGTTGTAATTATCGATGATGGTTCGACTGATAATACTAACAAAATGATTGAAAGTTATGAAGATAAAAGAATCAAATATATTTACCAGAAGAACCATGGAGTCGCTCATGCCAGGAATCGAGGCATTGAAAAATCGGAGGGAAAATTCATATCATTTTTGGATTCTGATGACAAATGGGTTCCACAAAAATTACAAAGGACATTTCAAGACATAAATGAATTTCCGGCGATCAGCATTTTTCATACGGAGGAACTTTGGTATAAAGGTGGAAAGTTGTTAAACCAAAAGAAGAAGCACACGAAACCAAGTGGTTATGTTTATAAGCACGCATTGCCCTTGTGCTGCATAAGCATTTCCACTGCTGTCATTAATAAAAAAGTCTTTAATGATGTTGGCCTTTTCGATGAAACCTTACCAGCCTGTGAAGACTATGATTTCTGGCTAAGGGCAACGCACAAATATGAGGTCAAATTAGTAAAAGAATATCTTACAATCAAAGATGGTGGAAGACCCGATCAGCTATCCTCACAACGGGGTCTAGACAGGTATAGAATCAAAGCACTGGAAAAGATGCTTTCGAGTAAGAAGCTAAATAAAGAAGAATATGATCTGACTTATGATCAACTAGTCAAAAAATGCCATGTGATATCAATAGGTGCAGGAAAAAGAGGAAAGTTTGAAGAATCAAAATACTACGATGATCTAATTGAGAAATACAAGAAAATTTGAGTAGTCACACATAACCGATAATAAGAAATTTAGCTCCTTCCAATCAATATTCCCAATCCAAGAACGATTATTCCACCTATTATTATCTGTAGAGTTGCAGAGACAAACGGGGTTTCCATGTATTTGTGACGCACATACGCGATAACTACTAATTCTATAGCCACGACTATGATCGCAATAATCACAACAATGGAAAATACTGGAATTAGAAATGGTAGAGCGTGACCAATTGCGCCTAAAAACGTCATCATACCTTCAACAATTCCCCCAATCCAGGGGATAGATTAGCAATTCTGTATAAAGCGGTATAAAGCCATAGAACATAACCTGTTGATATTACTTAAGTTTCTAATATCACTATATCTGGCTATGTCTGGACTTTACGTTTGAGTCACTGACATATCCACTGACATGGAACTTTGGGTATACTCGGGTAGGTATTTTTTTAAATAGGGTTGCAAATTAAAATCCGATATGATGTTCTTTATATCGTACGATGGGTTGCTTGCCTTGATCTCTTTTAGTTTTCTTTTTCTTTCCTGGTATCGTGTTTTAATAGTGGCTTTTTTTCTAGAACTCTTTTCAACCCGTATTGCCACTTCCTCAAATGATTTCATCGGTTTGTATCCATACTCTCTTAATTTCTCGCATAAGACATAGTACCCCCAGTATTCCCGTTCTTTTCTGCTACTGTTATTTAAGTATTGACTAAAATCTCTCGCTAGTTGCTTAGCTAAAGATGTTTTTTGAGGGTAGAAAATAAAATCTGAAGCAATAACACGAAA
Organism: Desulfobacterota bacterium AH_259_B03_O07; assembly: GCA_027717645.1. GTDB lineage: Bacteria > Desulfobacterota_D > UBA1144 > Nemesobacterales > CSP1-2 > JALLOG01. The sequence continues at coordinate 1,360 of JALLOG010000166.1, read as the reverse complement.
CGCATTTATATTAAAAGCTAAAAATCCCGTCCTGGTTACAATATCTCTTAGTATAGATTGCCTATTTTTGACTTTATCACAGATAACCCATGTAAAGAAGTGATTGCAAAGAGTAACTGAATCAAGGGCGGGTTCAAAAAATAAGTGCGGCCAATATGTATCACGATCGCAATGAACAACTATCTCAAAAGACTTCCTTTCCTTGTGGTTTCTCCAAATCGCATATGCCAAGTTGCAATTCATAACGCTACTTCCTTTTTTCATGTCGGACATATTGAATAAAGCGCAAACCGTGAAGCAGGGATCTGGGAAATAAAGACATTTACAAATGCTTTCTACCAGGCCATTGTTTGGAATCTGGTTATAAATACTTTTTCGCACCCTTTCCCATCTTTCCTCTGGGTTCTTTGTATCTACACACAGCTTGAAGAATTTATTCCAGTCTTTTATTATCGATTCCCCTTTCAAGAGATTATTAACAGCTTCCAATACTTCTTCAATCTCCCATTCTAGCTTGATAGCTATTTCCTTTATTTGTTTTTTTCTCAAAGAACGATCCTCCAATGAGACTAGATGGTACAAAATTAGCTGTACTCTGTACTATAGGTGAAGAGTATATAAAATAATATATGTATTGCAAATTCTAAACATGGAGATGTAGAACTATGGAAGAAAGAAACGAGGAAAAACTTGCCTACAGCCTACCAGAAGTGGCGAAAATTACCGGCCTAAGTTTATCTTATTTATACCGACTAAGTTCGGAAGGAAAAATACCAGTTTCAAAAATAGGATCCCGCGCGCTAGTTCTGAAAAGCGAATTGGAAAAATTCTTTCGCATTAATATCAGACGTAAGTAAGGCTGAGGTAATTCGCGATGCGAAGTAAAAACCCCTCCCGAGCTGCAACTGGTTGATTTAGTAACCATTCACAACACTGAGTTTGAAGAATGACAGAGAAGAAGAAAAAGGATTTTACAATGATACACAACTCTTTAATTTATCATGTAGCTGATTTTGGGTTGAATGATCTTGATTTTTATATCATTGTAAAAGTTGAAAGCCACCATTTCAAAAAGGAAGACGATCCATTCCCGAGCAATAATTTAATAGCGAAAAGTATCGGTGTGAGTCCAAAAAGTATTGAGCGCTCTAGTCGAAAAATGGTTGGACTCGGTTATTTAAAGAGAGCGGGAGGAGGACGTAAACCATGGTGGAATTTTCAAAGCCTTTTTGACATATTGAAATGTTACAAAACTCCGACATGGGAGTCTGAGTTAGAAATGGTTAGAGCAAGGGTAAAAGACTACAAAACTAAGACAAGTGTGTCGGAGTTAAAGAATAGTAACTCAGACAAAAAAAAG
>JALLOG010000165.1 GCA_027717645.1 Desulfobacterota bacterium AH_259_B03_O07 | reverse complement strand
TGAAAAGTGAACCACTAGATATAGGACAACTTCAGTCAAGTGCATAGCCCTATAAAGTAATTGTATTGGGTTTGTAAGTATGTTTAGTATGATTTTAATATCTGTGGTGTTATGCATATACAAGGGGCTTAGGTTTCAAAATTAATCAATATTTAGATTATTAACATGATAGCCATAATTTGTGCAACATGGGATGAAATCGAAAGAAATTCAAGATCACTTCGAATTACCGACCGGTGTATATCAGACGAACTCCAATATTTAAAAGGTAGAATCAATGGGAAATTGTTTCTTATGGGATGTACAGGGATTGGTATAAGAAAAGCTCGTAAGGGTACAAGTTATTTAATCCAGAAATTTAGACCTGATTTAATTATATCCGCTGGTTATGGTGGTGGGCTTAAGCCTGGTCTTAGAGTAGGGGATATTGTTTTAGGTGAATGGGTTCTAAGTTTAGAAAAGGGAGAGAAGAAAAAACTATATAGTAAAATTCCAAATCTTAAGACAGCGTACTTAAATGGAGGATTACTTACAGAGAATAGATTTATTTATGACCCCATAGATAAGAAAAATCTATTCCTTAAAACAGGTGCTTTGAGTGTTGATATGGAAACATGGGGTATAGTCGAAGCAGCAGATCAGTACGGAGCACCGGTTATTGCTGTAAGATCTATTTCCGATGTAAATCAGGATAAACTGCCAGACATGGGTCGTATATATGATGGATCTGGGAAGTTAAATCAAAAAAAGGCTTTTCAATATTTCATCGATAATCCATCGAAGTTTTATCCATTTATCAAATTAATGTTTATTGATCTGAAAAAATCTTCTTATTCACTTGATAACTTTCTAAATTGTCTAATAAAGACTATCTAACCTTAGGATGATAAATCAAATTAATAAAGTTATTACCCTTAATTATTTACTTTGACTATATATTTATTGATTGCTATCATTTTATTATATAACAAGGGTGCCTAAGGTGTATTCAAAATTATTACTCTCAATCAATTTATTCCTTCTTCTATTTTCGATATTTCCGATTAACACACAAGCGGGAACGAATCGAACTGATTATGTAGTATTAAACGCTATGGAGGAGGAATTAAACAGATCATGGAAAAAGTTGAGATTGGATGGCTACGATGCTCCATACTTTATAAGTTATCAAATTAAAGATAATAATTTTTACAGTATAAAAGGGAAATATGGGGCTATTATTTCATCAGATAATGTCCGGACGAGACGCTTGTTTGTCGATGTTCGAGTCGGTAATTATGATTTTGATAATTCAATAATAGGCAATTCTGGTGGGAAACTGCCTCCATTTGATGCTTCTTATGTACCTATTGATGATGATGTGGATGCGATCAGGACTATTTTATGGCAGGTGACCGATGCCGCTTATAAGAATGCGCTAACCCAATATTTAAATAAGAAAGCTACTTATGTAGATGAGGTTAAGCAGGAGGATCTTCCAAGTTTGTCAAGAGAATCGAAGCATATTTACTTCGATACCGAGATTGATTTCGAATTTAATCCTGCGGAATGGGAGGAAATTATACGAATAGTTTCATCTGTTTTCAAAGAGTACAAGGATTTGATGGATGCCAACGTAACCATGACTGCTCAAAAAGAAACTGTATTTTTTGTAAATACCGAGGGTACTCGATACATCAAGGATGAAGTATTATATACAATCGACGCCGACGCATTGACAAGGGCTAAAGACGGAAAAGTGATAAAAAATTACCAAAATCTATATTTTTTATCTTCAGAGGAATTCCCGTCAATTGAAGAAATAAAATTATTCTTGAGGAATCTGGCAGAGGAGACCCTTAGTATAAAGAATGCGGTGGTTCTCTCACCCATTAATGTTCCTGCTATTCTAGAGCCCGAGGCTGCTGGAGTTGTGTTTCATGAAGCAGTTGGTCATAGGCTTGAGGGAGAAAGGCAGATTGATGAGAACGAGGGTCAAACCTTCAAGGACAGTGTTGGCGAAGAGATTATACCTCCTTTTATTTCAATAATTGATGATCCCACTATTAAGAATTTTAATGGGACTCATCTTTTAGGATACTATTCGATCGACGATGAAGGAATACCAGGTCAAAAAGTCGTTCTTGTGCATAAAGGTATTTTAAAGAATTTTCTTCTTTCCAGAACCCCCATTGTTGGATTTAGTAAATCCAATGGGCATGGCAGATCCTCCTATAGAAGGGCACCCATGGCAAGGATGAGCAATACTATTATTAAATCTGATAAGGAGTATTCGAAGGAAGAGTTGAAAAAACTTTTGATGCAAGAGGTTAAGCGTCAGAAAAAGCCATTTGGCTTGATAATTAAGAAAATGACCGGGGGAGAGACAAATACATCGACCTATGATTTCCAGGCATTTAGTGCAACTCCCTTGCTCGCCTATAAGGTTGATCCCCACAGCGGTAAAGAAACGCTTGTGAGGGACATAGAAATAGTTGGCACACCATTGGTTTCAATCAACAAGATTATCGCAACAGGAAATGATTATGGGATATTTAATGGTTTTTGTGGAGCGGAGTCAGGATATGTTCCTATATCAACGGTAGCGCCGAGCGTCCTTGTATCAGAAATAGAACTACAACGTCAATCAGCCAAAAAAGAAAAACTGCCGTTACTACCACCGCCCTTTTTTGATACAGATGAGGGAAGAAGTGTCTTGAAATAAGCCCATCTGGAAATTAGCGTGTCATAAAACCTCTGATTGATGAGACTCGATAACTAGCCATCGTTTATCTTAAATCCAATTACTTATGTCCTAGGATAAAAACCGATAGTTCTTTTATATTGACTTCCCTTCTATAACTTATTAGTGTGTCTGAACCACTCTGGATTATTATCCGTGAAAGCTACAATGGACGTATCTAATAGCAGCAGAAAATGGTGGGCACTTGCCGGTTTGAGCATTAGCAGCTCGGTTGCAACTGTTGATTTTACAATTGTAAACACCGCACTTCCATCTATTCAAAAGGATCTCACAATAAGTTTCGTTGAGTTGCAGTGGGTCATGAATATCTTTGTATTGACCCTCAGTATCTTCATGGTAAACATGGGGAGGTTCGGAGACATTTTTGGCAGAAGATTGATGCTGTACATAGGCTTAGTGGTTTTTGGTCTATCTTCTTTATTCGCCGGGATATCGCCTAATGGTTTAGTCTTAATTATATTTCGGGCAATTCAGGGTATTGCTGTTTCCATTATTATTCCATCGTCATTGGCATTGGTATCAAGTACTTTTACTGAAAAAGACCGTGGACGCGCGATAGGTATCTGGACGAGTGTAATGGGTCTTGGTTTAGCTATTGGCCCTGTATTAGGTGGTGTGATTACCAGTGCACTTAGCTGGCGATGGGTTTTTTTCGTCAATATTCCGGTAGTAATAATTGCTTCAATAATTTGTTTAATGAGTGTTAAAGAAACAGTACAAGAGGGAGAAAGAAAGATAGATTGGTTTGGTTTTATCTTGATGATTATTGGACTTGGTACATTGGTTACAGCAGTAATTCAGGGACCTGAATGGGGTTGGGGCTCTGCTATTAGTATAATTTTATTCATTGCGGCCATTGGTTCTTTGATTGCTTTATATCTCGTGGAGTCACGAGTAAGTTCTCCGAATATTGATTTTGCCCTATTTGCAAATAGTGGATTTCTTTCAGGTGCTTTAGCAAATTTTGCTTTAATATCTTTCGCTTATTCCGCGTTCTTCCTGATGCCTCTATTTTTGAGAAATATTATAGGAAAAGAACCTTACGAGATTGGCTTATTTCTTCTGCCAATTACTGTTATGATCGTGATCGTAGCACCTATAGCTGGTAGAATTGTGGATGCTAAGGGTGCTAAGTTGCCAATCTTAATGGGATTAGCAGCCCTGGTGGTTACAGGATTCGTGCAATCAACGTTCAAGGATGATAGCTCTATTTTTTACATACTATTCGGCTTCATCTTTATGGGGATAGGATGGGGGTTTATTTATGGCTCCGGTGCGTTTGCAGCAATTTCTTCACTGCCACAAAAACTGGCGGGAACGGCTACGGGAGCTTTATGGACGATTCAAAATTTAGGCGGTTCTATTGGACTTGCAATTGCGGGCGTTATTTTTAGGCATAGAGAAAGAGGGACTTTGGAAGACGGATTAACTTCAGCAAATGTACATCTAACTCGGCATCAGGAAGACTTTATAGGGAGCTTATTATCAGATCCGGACCAGTCAAAACATATTCTGAGCCAATTTACATCTACAGCTGCCGATAAGATTCTGCCAATTTTCGAGAATGCTTTTATGAAAGGCTATAGTGGTGCTTTCTTATTTTTGCTCTGCCTATCGATAGCTACATTTATAATAATCTTATTGATGATGAAGGATATCAAAAGGGAGAGTAAGCAATAAGTAGAGACACACCATCGTTTATCCCCATACGCTGTTGCTCAATTTCAACTCCCTCTACAAAACAAAATAGAAACAAAATAGAACAAAATAGGGACATCTGTCCCCATTTTCTTTTAACGTAAACAATTCTTTCTTGTATCCATCTATCAAAAATGGGATTAAATTTAATATATAGGTTTGATTCTTTAGTCGTGAGAAAATTAAAAATAATATTTACTATTATAATTATTTTTCTAGTCGTCCTGTGGTTCGGTGGAAATCTGGGATTATATCTTTATTTAAAGTACAAAATCATAACACCAGAACGGGTAGAAGTTTTTAATCAAGTTCCCAAGCGACTAATACTAAAAGAATCAAACTTAGATTCTAATTCAATTTGCTTCTCAAATTTAAAGTTCAAATTCCCATTTTACAAAGACGATATATCGCTTATAAAGCATCTTATATTTGTAAATCCTACATATAATTATCAATCAATATGGATTGGAACCTCCCTACGAAAAGATGGTGAATCAAAATATATATCTTTAAATTGTAGCAACATCCCTAAGGTAGATTGGATAGAACAGGATAGATCACTAACTGAATGGTTTTGGAGCTTATTGCCAGGTGACTATAAAGAAAAATCACTAACGGAAGTTTATAGGATTGCTTTATATACAACAATTAATGATTATAGCTTGTGGAATTTAAACAATAACTTAAAAATGGTAATTCCGTTTGCATTAAAATCCATGAAATATTTCAATGATGACTTAACCTATTATGATACTAGCACATCAAATATTGATGGTTTGCTTCTCGAGATTAAACAAACTGTAAATGGGCGAGAACGATCATATTATAATTTTGAAATTTCTGAGAATGAAAACAATTATTCAATTTTTTATAGTACTTCTGATGAGGAGGACGAAGATGCAATAGAATTTATAAAAAACATTATTGCCACTATTGAATTTATAGATAAAGAAGAATGTTATAAAAAAATGGAAGCAGAATATAAAGATAAAGAAAACTCTAATTACCCAGAAGAGTTGTTGTTGCTTTCACTGATTTCAATTAAGGGTCCGACTGTTGAGAATTTGACAGAGTTGAAAAAACTAATGGAAGAAAAGAATTATAGCAAAGATGATATTGATAGGTTAGATGAACAGATAAAGATCTTAAAGGAAATTGGGTCAAACACAGATAAATAGCTATTTTTAAACTAAGGTCGTCATTGTAGATGTTACGTAATTCGGGGAGAGAATTTGTAAATTTTAGACTGTTTTACTTTGTCTTGATACATACTTCGATAAACTCAGCATGAAACGAGAAACAACCCTTCGACCCTTCGATGCAGCTCAGGGTTCAGGACAA
>JALLOG010000164.1 GCA_027717645.1 Desulfobacterota bacterium AH_259_B03_O07 | reverse complement strand
AGCCGGAGTGAGGGATTTATAGCTAAATTTTTGGGCAGTCTTGATTTTTGTTACTCGTTTCATGCTGAGTCTATCGAAGTATGTATCAAGACAAAGTAAAAAATGTAGGAAGCCAAATTAGCTGGAATAAATCTATATAGATCTTGTCCCCGAAATATCTAACATCTACAATTGCGAGAAACGAACTGACGAAGCAATCTAAAAATGAGATCGCTTCACGGAGGCTGTGCTGAGTTAAGCCGAAGTATTCACATTGACGCTGCTGTAGGAGCGGCTTCCAGCCGCGAAAAATCGCAGCAGGATGCTGCTCCTACGTCTGAGATTTATCCAGCCGCCATTCCTATTTCGCGCCAGGGATGGCGCTCCTACAAATGTTAATAATTCCCTCATTTCTCCCATCGAAACGGAAAGCCAGAATATTAAGTTTTGCGTTCCAAAAATTCCGTTAAGAATCTGCAAATTGTAGCATCATGATAGATTGAATAAATTAAAACAAATGGGAATACCGTTTTTTCATGTAAACGCATTTACTGATAAGCACTTTTCAGGAAATCCTGCAGGAGTTTGTATCCTTGAAGGCCCTATGGAAGATTCTTGGATGCAAAATGTGGCAAGAGAGTTGAACTTTGCCGATACTGCTTTCCTTAATAAAAAGGGTGAGGGATTCAACCTTAGGTGGTTTACACCCGAAGTTGAAATCGATCTCTGCGGCCATGCCACACTCGCAAGCGCACATATACTATGGGAAAAAGGTTATCTAAAGAGGGGAGAAAGGGCACTTTTTTACACAAGAAGTGGGTTACTTACAGCAGATCTAAAGGATAATTGGATAGAAATGGATTTTCCAGAGGAGTCGGCCAAACAAGTTTCTCCTCCAAGTTTTGTTACTAAAGCCATAGGCGTCATTCCAAGGTATGTAGGTAAGAACCGATTCGATTATTTGGTGGAAGTTAATTCAGAGAAGGATTTGAGGCAGCTAAGGCCCGACTTATCTCTAATTAAGAAGATACCTGTTAGAGGAGTAATAGTAACGAGCGTTGCAGATTCTAAGGAGTATGATTTCGTATCAAGATTCTTTGCCCCCGCAGTTGGAATCGATGAAGATCATGTAACCGGTTCTGCTCACTGCTGCCTGGGACCATATTGGAGATATCGTCTTGATAAGGATGAATTTTCAGCTTACCAGGCCTCTCCACGGGGTGGAAAAATTCGAATACGTTTAAGCGGTGACCGCGTTTTGCTAATTGGTCAAGCGGTCACATTCCTATGCGGGGAACTTACTATTTAACTTGATAATTCCCTTTGGCTACAGGGAATTATCAAGTCAAAGAAAGCACTTGTAATGATTAAAAAGATAAGATGATATCTTTATGTTAATCTTCTGATCAAGAAGCAAACTTTATGAGGGTAGATTTATGAGAAATCGAGTAATTAGTCTAGTACTTGTTCTAGGACTTGTAGCGATTGTCCTTCCAGAGGTGCGGGCGGATCCCCCACCTTGGGCTCCAGCACATGGGTATCATCATAAGCACGATCAAGGAGTAGATCTGGTATTCGATTCAGGGCTTGGACTGTACCTTGTTGTTGGCTTTCCCAATATTTTCTTTAGTCGGGACTACTTTTATCAAAAGTACAATGGCAAATGGCAAAGAAGTACTTCATTTAAGGGTCCCTGGACAATCATAGGTTCTGAGCAATTGCCTCCTGGTCTTCGCAAGAATAAGGGAGAAGGGAAGGGTAAGTCTAAGAATAAAGGTAAAAGAAAATAATATGAGTTAAAGTCATTTGCTAATTTGTCTATTATTAAAATAAGATCTAATTTTATTGCCCAGCTATGAATAAACTACTGACATCTTACACAAAAGCATTATATTTTTTATTTTATTCTCTTTTAGCTATTTACGGATGTACTTATAGTAATTTAGATACATATAAAAACTCTGAGAAGAATGAACCGGTCATAGTTTCGACACGCAATCCAGATTTTATCATAGAACAACCTTCGACATTTTCGTGGTTGCCTGAATCTATTAAAATATACGGGTATAGCCGTTCCCATGGCTTCCCTATTCAGGAGACATTTAAGAGATCAATTGCCGAATCTTTAACAAAAAGTGGTTACGAGTTTAAACAACCAACCAATAATATTGTTGTCTCATCTGATCACATCAAACAAGGGGCTACTATAAAACCAAAAGATATTATAATAGTTAAAAACTGGAAGTGGGCGGGAGTTAATTTCGGGGCGGGAGAGATGTTGAGGGAAATTACTTTTGACAATAGAAGTATACATACTTTTAAAGATTTAAAACTCAAGATTGACTATCTTGGTACGATGGGTCCGAAAGAAGGATTTGCGGGTCCAACAGCGATTTTCTTTATCCATGATATACTTCCAGCGCAAAGTGAAAAGAAATTCAACGATATTGTTGTCGGTTTTCGGCACCCCGATGCAAAACAGGAGAAAATCAGGGTTTTAAATGCAAAAACCGTAACTAACGATTTATTAATAGGTTACGTTTTCGTACTAGAGGGTCCACTAAATGATGAATATATAAATCGAAAAAATGGGATTATTAAAGTTCCCTCAGGAGAAGATGAAGTATTAAATGAATATGAAAAAGGGACGGTAATTGTTGACGTAGTAGATGCTAAAAGCAGAGTTCTGGTGTGGAGAGGAGCTTTACAAGCCCGAGTAAATTTTGATGATCCGGAGGATAGAACGCGGAAAAGCATAGAACTGGCAATACAAAAGTTGGTTAACAAATTTAATCTTTCTAATCAATAAAAATACGCGAAGTACGAATTCTGGAAATTACTCTAAGTCCTCTAATTCTTTTAAATACTACCACGGCTTTTAACCTTTATAGATAATCATTGCGATGTAATAGTTATCGGCTTCTCCTAAAGCTCTGACCGATAATTTAATGTCCTGGGCTGATTTCTTCACGGATCCTTTGGAAAAGGATAAATTTTTTGATATTTTAAAATATGGCTTAAAACAAATTTCCAGAGGTAGATATTATGTCTGAAGAAGCAAAAACATTATATGAAAAGAATAATCAAAAGGATGATGAAAGAATGAGATTCGTACTTCAAATTATCCAGCCGGGGCTTGCAGGTCTTATGGATGGCACTATTTCTTCGCTCCCACCTTTTTCGCAGCGGCATTCGCTACCCGTGATAGTAAGACAACTTTTCTTGTTGGTTTAGCAGTAGCCGTTGGCGCAGGAATCAGTATGGCTTTTTCTGAAGCACTCTCTGACGACGGTAAAATCAGCGGGCGTGGTCGCCCCTGGATTGGGGGATAACAGGGGTTCAAATCCCGTAGGGTATGCTAATGTTTTCAGGGACTTACAAGTAAAAGTGGTTATTCGCTATCTTTAATGTCAGTGGATTTGTCAGTAAGTGACTCAGAAAAGTTGGCTAAAATATCAGTTGCCTTCTTTACACTCTCTTCCGGGTGAACATATCTTTCAGTCATTTTTGTCGAGGTATGTCCTAAAAGCTTAGATATAGTTTGAATTGGAACTCCCTCTTCTCCTAATCTAGTTCCAACTGTGTGTCTTAAATCGTGGAATCTAAGATCAGTTATCTCGGCCCTTTTGCAAGCTTCTTTAAATGAACGTTGAAGCTTACCACGGAGAGAGTAAGAGGCCTCTCCTTGAAACACAAATTCACTTCCACCGGATTTAAGCTTTCTCTCAAGAAGTATTCTCCTTACAGTTGGATTAATAGGAACTTTTCTTGATTTCTTGGTTTTGGTATGAGTCTGAGGAAGATTAATAAGACTCTCTTCCGAGTCTACCCATTTCCATTTAAGTCCTAATATCTCACCTAGACGCATACCTGTATTTAATGCAATGAGGATTATCCCTTTGAACTCTTCCGGGATAGCCTCAATTAATCGCTTCTCTTCCTCCATGCTTAACACTCTCTCTTTCTGATCGTGCACCTCTGGCATTCCTGATTGACTAACCGGGTTTTCACCAAAAAACTTTTTCCATCTCTTGGCCCGGTTAAAAAGGTTTTTAATTACATTCAACTCCCTCTTGATAGTTCCGGGCTTTGCCCCTTTATCCAACCGTCCCTGTTTGTAAATATCTATATCCTCAGCTGTTATTGTGCTAAGCTTATTATCTCCAAAATAAGCAGAGAAATAATTTACCGCTACCCTGGATTGGTTATGGGATCGGATCCGTTTCACGTCCTTTTGATATTCAACGTAGTCCTTGGAGAATTCCTTAAATGTCGGAATCTCAGCGTCAAGCATGTCATACTGGCCTAGCTTAACTTGTTGTTCTATCTTCTTTAGCATTTCCCTGGCCATTGTTTTAGTGATGATTCTTTTATTGCCAAGAGCCTTACGCTTGATTTTCCCTCGATCTCTATATTCCCCTACCCATGCACTACCTCTTAAAAATACACTTCCCATGATTATTTCCTCCTAGGTCTAGGTTTTATTTTTTTACTTTTATCCTTTGTTTCCACATATTCAAATAGGTCACCTACTTGAACATTTAACGACTTGCAGAGTGCTACTAAGGTATATTGGTCAATTCCTTTCCATCTTTCGTTGTAAAACTTATTGATAGTGAAACTAGAAAGCCCACTCATTCTTCCTAATTCTCTTTGAGTAACTCTCCTCTCACCCAGTATTTTTGATAAATGACATTTAATATAAGTCAAAGCTAAATCTCCAACTATTGAGTTAGTAATGAGTATATCATAATTAAATATTTATTTCAATATTTTAAAAATATTATTTAATTGTATAATACAATAATGTTGAATGCGAGTAAACATTCATCCAATGTTTGTTGAATGGGTTAGATAAAATGTAAAATATATATTGTTGATTTATAAGTGAAAATAATATTTAGAATTAAAGGGGGCTTGGATGGACTTTAATATTAGATGGAAAAAAATTGAGGAAGTAGGTCAAGGCGGACAGGGTAAGGTTTTTCGGGTTATTGATAGGCAAAAATTTACGAATGCGGATAACATAAAATCAGCAATTGAAAACTTGGAAAGATCATCAGAAGAAAGATTTCGTGATAAGTTTGGTGAAGCGATTATTGATTTTGTACGTAGATACGATCCTACTAATCAAGGTGCACTAAAAATACTACATGAACCAGAGGTTCCTAGTGATTCTGAACTTGCTGCGGAACGAATCAGGCGTGAAATTGAAGCTATGAAGAATTTAAGTCATCCCAATCTCTTGAAAATTTTAGATGTAGATGATGAATCAAAGTGGTATGTCTCCCAATATTATTCAAGAGGTACATTAGCAAATAATCTGAATTTATTCCAGGGAAAAATACTAAAAGCTTTGAATGCTTTTAGTTCACTTGTTGAAGCAGTCTCTTTAATTCATGAATCAAATAAAATCCATAGAGATATAAAACCACAAAATATTTTTCTTGACACCTCGGGCAATTTAATCCTTGGCGATTTTGGATTGGTTTTTTTTACGGATGAAGAACACTCAAGAATTTCAGAAAGATATGAAAACGTAGGAAGTAGAGATTGGATGCCACCATGGGGATACGGAGCAAGAATTGAAGATCTAAGACCATCATTTGACTTATTCTGTTTAGGCAAAGTGTTATGGTCTATGATTTCTGGGAGATCTTTTCTGAGGCTTTGGGATTTTATGGATGACGAATTTAATTTAGAACTTAAGTTTCCTGAAAACAGGTTTATGAGGTTGGTCAACAATCTTTTATCAAGATGTGTAGTTCGGCGTGAAGAAAATTGCATCTTTAAAGATGCTGAAATGTTTCTA
>JALLOG010000163.1 GCA_027717645.1 Desulfobacterota bacterium AH_259_B03_O07 | reverse complement strand
GGACAGTAAGTGGCTTAAAGATGATACATATATCTTCGTATCCAATATGAATGGTATAATACTTTTCCAGCCCATCAATCCGGAATTGGAGGGGACAAACCGGATTAACGTCAAGGAAAATCGGGAGATGATTGAGATAGCAAAAATTAAAGGATCTGGGTGGGTAGAATATATGTGGCCCAAACCTGGAGAAAGTGAACCGTCAAAGAAAATGACCTACATCAAGAAAGTGACGGTAGGTGATGAAACATTCATCGTAGGTTCTGGCTTTTACACGGATTGATTAGCCATCGTAATTCCGAATAAATGGCACTTGGTCTTTGCTTAGCTATCGCTTTACGCTTTATGTGCCATTCGTATAGTTTATTATAAAAAAACAATTTGCCCCAAGGTTGTTCCTACCTTCATATGCTCTAGGGCTCTTTTATATTCTTTAAAAACATATCTGCACTATACTTAGCTTTTTTAATGGATATTCATCGAACTAATTTTGAGTAAATACCTTTTATTTTATCAGGACGACTGGTTATTTTTATCCCCGTTTGGGAGTGATAGCCTTTTAACCCTAAATCTGATCATATAATAACACCCTGAAATTTTAATATTTCTTCGTCTAGAAACAAATGTGCAATAATTTTAGTTCCAGGTGTAAATAGTTTATTGGTATTGATTGCAATTCCACTTTCTGAAACGTTAAATGTGAAACCATTATATTTTTGATTGTTTACGCCATATTTAATTTTCTTTCTAGATATTAGTCTTTTTGATAATCTCCTATCCATTTAAATCAACCTTAATTCGTAATTATAATGCAATTTGCTAACGTATTGTTCTTTGAAAGGAATTTCAATAATTTTTTGCTGTATACGGCAACAAAGAGAAGCGATAAAAAATGCATAAAGGATTAAGAAGTAATGTACTGCTCCCTTTTTGTCAAGCAAGGTTTAGGTTGGACTCGTGAAGAATGGTATCCATCCTTGTGATTATTGTTAACTCCTTTTCCAAACAATTTTATAGGTCTTTCTCTAACATAAACTATGGCAGTGTTATAGGGGGAGGTCATATGCTTAAAGGAAAAAAGGTTTGTTTCCCAGGAAATCAGTGGTTAGAGGGAAAATTTTTGTTGACAGGAGCTTATTATTTTTATATTGTGGGAACAGAAGAGGTTAATGCATAAAATGGGATTATGATTTCATTTATTTTATTCTTTTATTTGGAATTTCAAGTTTTTAATATTTAAACCTTTTAATTATCATTCTAAAACCTACTATTAGAGCAAGAATAATAGGAATAACCAGATTAATAACAGCTGTACTATAAGACGCATCTCCGCCAATTGAACATCCACCACTAGAAGTTAGTGAAGAAGTGCCAGGCCTCTGTGTCTGTGTTGGTGTTGCAGTTGGAGTAGTACTAGCACACCCCCGTGAAGCTTTTCCCTACAAATTTCTTAATCCTCCTTTTAATAATTATTTTTTAATTCTAGGTCATCTCCGTTATTGGGCTCTAAAATTAGTTATGACGCACCCAAGGTCAGCGAGGTTCGTAAAGGTATCCCGATTACAGTCGCCATTTCCGGGTGCTATCTGAGTACCTCTGAATGCATTAATTATTACGCCCAAGTCAGCTAAATTTACAAAACCGTCCGCATTGGCATCTCCCGGTTCACATTCAGTTCCATTACATGGGCCACCAGGTGTTGGTGTCGATGGGTTTTCTGAAGCCCCTATTGAAGCATCCCTAGGAGTACCTCTCCAGTCTGTAAGTGGAAATGGTGCCTCCCCAGCTAAGGTATCCTTTACCCCTGCTGTATTACAAGGTGATCCTGCCGGAAGATTGTAATCAGGTGATAGTCCAAATGGATCTATAAATTGTGCAACTAAGCTATCCTCCGGACCTAAAGAATTCGCTCCTGCACCATCACATGGTAGGCTAGACGTATTACCTGTAATAGCTCCACCACCCACTAGCAATACGTCACCTGCAGCATTACGCCCTAGATTCACTGCACGTTGCGTAAGTAATGTTATAACTCCTCCTATTCCAGCAATAAACTCGTTATTCCCCAGTCCCGCATCTGTAAGGTTACTAATAGTCATGTCATTTACAGCATTATGGGTGTTGGTCGCACCTACTATATTAGCTTGAAAATCTCCTCCACCTAATATCGCCTCGTTATCTGCAATTGTGTTATTTCTGGTCTGTGTTATATTGCTACTCGCTGCTACACTTGTTAGTCCCTGTCCCCCTCCAAAGATCGATTCATTTTGAGCTATTATGTTATTCCTTCCCTGCGTAGACATAGCTGAAACGGCAGCAGATATTGAGCTGTAACACCCTCCATGTATTACTGCAGTATTATCAAAGCAGAAATTGTTCTGGAGAGACACAGAACCAGCCGCTGCAGCTGCAGTCAACGCACTTACCGCTCCCCCGATCAGCGTATTATTGTTTATAAAAACGTTATTCGAGGCCGCCAATGTAAAACTACCAGAAAACACAGAAATCATATTTATTGCACCTCCAATAACACCAACAAGCCCGGTCCCGCCTGTCAGAGTAAATCCATCTACTGTAAGATTAAAGGGTATAAGTATAGAAATAACATCAAATATACCCCCCGACCCCCCAGCGTTTATGGTAGTCGTTCTATTTGTCGGAATTATAGTATCCGCCTGTGTAGCACAATCAGCAGGATCCCATCCACCTAGAACCCGTATGGTGTCTGGTAAAGGAAAAAGCCCTAGAAGAGGCATAGTCGTAGCATCCGATTCAGGATAAAATCCGACCGCGACCCTTAACGTATCAAACGCTGTTACGTTGGCATTAGCAGCAGCAAGCGCAGCACCAACGCCTGGGAGTAAAACATCACAACCAGCTCCAGCAGTAGCACATCCCACACAAAAAATAGTCGCCCTAGCTCCAGGGGCTACTGAGAGTAATAACATAACTGCTACAAGCGGTATGAGTAACTTACTTCTTAATAAACTTCTTATCCTCATCCTCTGGCTTATTTCTTATTACATTGTTATTATTACAATGTAGTCGTAATTATCATACTGTAAACCATTTCATATTTAGAAGTCAATAATAAATTTTTAGTTTTGAGTTCGTTATACAGTCTTACAATTATATACCACGAGTTGGGATGAGTTGGTGGGAGTGAAGGCTTCTTCCCATATATCCATTTAAATTAAACCCTTAGTGGACTTTGAGATAAGGGGTATCCCCCTAGGGGCAACCACCCCCCTACCCATACCAGGGTATAGAGTCCCATGCACGCTTGATTAGGACAAAAAATCTCTTGGTTAAGGCTGATATAGGAATATGAAGTCAGGAAGAATAGCTCACAAAACAAAAATTATATTTATGGTTATCATAGCAAGAGAGGAACTAGTATCTTTTTATAACATTGATTTAAAATCATTCAGAAGGGTCATTGGGTTCTTAATATCTAATTATCTAGTTCTCTATACAAATTGGTTTTGAGGCATAATGATAACATAGGGAACAGCAGAATTTGCTGATCTAATTTATATCAACCATTTACATCTAATAAATTACGGAAACACCCTGCGGCAAGCGAAATTAGGGTGATTGTTTCCATAGAAGTACGCAGCGTGATTGTTGCTTTCTCCACATTCCCTCACCGTGCCATTTTTAATCCTTTATTATCAAGATACAGGAGAAGTAGCTGCCTTCGAGGAGTTAGTTGGTTCCCATGGTGGTCTAAGAGGTCATCAGACACAACCATTTATAATGTTTCCTTCAGATTGGGAAATTCTAAATGAAAAAATTGTCGGAGCGTCATCAGTCTATTCATTGTTAAAAGGCTGGCTGAATCAGTTTTCAGAAGAGGAGAAATCTAAAGGCGAACATGAGGTGGTATCGTCCACTATGGGGTTGTGAAGCCTTGCTCTTCTTGCTATGAATTAAGTATAAGTACAAAGAGTTAATAACTCAATTATTCAAGCCAGACCCCCCAAACTGATCCCCCAATTCATTGATCAAAATTGAGTTAAGTCAATATGCAAGACAGACATCAAACTCTTTTAAAATGTTAGAAGAAATTGAGGATGTGTTGTATTTATTTGTCAAATGTGCCCCCATTGGTTTTTAATGTTGCTTGAACAGCTGAGCGACCTCTGGCTTGCTGACTTTACCCATCGCGTTTCGAGGCAGCTCGTTGAGCACCAGCATGCGCTTGGGAACTTTGGCCACGGCCAACCGCTCCTTAGCCCAAGCGCGGAGGTCATCTAGAGTGATAGGGCAACCTTTTTCGAGCACGAGCGCTACGGATACCGACTCACCCCACTCTGGATCTTCCACGCCGACAACCGCACAATCCCGAATACTCGGGTGGGTGCGGACCACCTCTTCAATTTCGAGGGCGAAGACTTTCTCTCCTCCTGTCTTGATGAGGTCCACGTTGCTCCGGCCCAGAATCCGGTAACTGCCCTCTTCCACGACGGCAATGTCCCCCGTTTTGAACCAGCCGTCACGGAACGAGCTTCGCGTCGCCTCGGGTTGGTTCCAATATTCGAGAAAGACCCCAGAACCCCGTACCTGGATCTCACCCGGTGTCCCGGGTTCGACCACCTGACCGCTTTCATCCACAAGCCTGGCCTCTACCCCGGGTAGGGGTGTGCCAACGTAGCCCGGTTTGCGCTCGCCGTGAAGCGGATTGGACAGAAACATCCCACCTTCGGTCATGCCGTAGCGTTCCAACAGAGTATGGCCGGTGATATCCCGCCACTTTTCCAGAATTGACACCGGCAATGCGGCTGACCCGGATACCATAAGTCGCAACCGAGCGCTGCCCCGAGACAACTCCTTTTGGCGCTCAGCAGAAGCGATCTCCCAAGCCTCGATCAGTCGGTAGTAAATCGTCGGTACCGCCATAAACAGCGTGAGCTCTCGCTCGATGAAAGACTGCCAGACCGACTCCGCGTTAAACATGGGGAGCATCTCGCAGACGGCACCCGCCCATAGGCTGCAGCACAAGACATTCACGATGCCATGAACATGGTGCAGCGGAAGGACGTGGAGGATCCGGTCCTCTGCGCTCCAGCCCCATGCGGAAATCAAACTGGTCACTTGGCTCTGAATGTTATGATGCGTCGTAACGACTCCCTTCGGTTTACCCGTGGTACCGCTGGTATAGAGGATCATGGCCGGGCGCTGCCCGTCGATATGGGGCAAGGAAGTCTCCTTAGCGCTGAGCGCGGTGGAAGTCAACTTAAAGCGCAGACCCAGATCTTCGGCAATTCGGCGGAGCCGGGCTTCAAAATCCGGGTGTGCGACGATCGTCTCTGCACCCGAATCATTGATCACATGCTCCAGTTCAGGTCTTGGATGCGAAATGTTCAGCGGAACGGCAATGCCACCCCCGCGCCAAATCCCCCATTGCACGGCGGCGTACTGAAATCCGGGGGGAGTCATGAAAGCGACGCGACTCTCCCGGAGGTCATCGGCGCCATCGAGCAGGCACGCAGCGACTTGAGCCGACGACTGGAGCAGATCGCCGTAGGTAAACTCCCCCTCGCTGTCAATGATGGCGGTTCGCTGCTGGTGTTGTTCGGGACGTGCAAGGAGTGGGAGTGGTGGAATTGTCGCCCCTATAGTCGTCATGTTACGACTCCTTTAGATGCGGTGGGGTTTTCAAGTTGAGGAACTCTTGACCCATTGCCGTGACGGGAAGGATTAGGCGAAGGGGATCTTTGCCTAAGTGCCACGAATTCAATTCTTTTCTCCAAAGTCCCTGGCTGCTGGCCGATAAAGCCCCCAGGTCTCGCTCTAGCAAATGTGCACACGAGTCAATCGTTCCGCCAACAATATAATTAGATTATAGGGCTATGCACTTGACTGAAGTTGTCCTATATCTAGTGGTTCACTTTTCA
>JALLOG010000162.1 GCA_027717645.1 Desulfobacterota bacterium AH_259_B03_O07 | reverse complement strand
CCTTGATTTTTGTTACCCGTTTCATGCTGAGTTTATCGAAGTATGTATCAAGACAAAGTAAAAAAATAAAAGTTTAATTTAGTTTGAATAAATATTGCTAAATTTTGTCATCGACATATCTAACATCTACAGCAATGACAGGCAAGAGGAAATCCTGTAGCAAGCTACAGGGAATTCGCTAGTTCAAGTATTATTCTTTGGCATATTCCGCATAATGATCCTGAACTTTATCATACTTATTGTAATATCGGTTTTTTGGGCTTTAGGTTTCTTGTTCGTCAAGGTAGGGGAGAGATCTATCACCCCAATAACGGAAATGACTGCAAGAGCGTTTATCGCCGGACTGGCTCTCCTTGTGATATGTCTTCTCTTGAAAAAGGATTTAAGCAAGTCTTTAAGTAAATTCAGGGCTTTCATTGTGTTTAGTATTTTAGGTATAACAATTCCCTGGCTCGGAATCGCTTATAGCGAGGAGATTATCTCTTCTGGCTTAGCGGCCGCCATGTTGTCAACGTTGCCGATATTCACTTTCATAATCGCCGCATTTATTATTAAAACGGAACGATTTACCATTTATAGTTTTGCAGGACTACTTATTGCACTTATAGGTCTCGTACTAGTTATCGGCATAGAAAAGATTTTCGGTCACAGCTCAACCCTTATGGGAGTCCTTATAATTCTGGGAGCTTTTTTCAGTTACGCTGTCAATGGCATTATAGTCCCCATCTATGCAAAGGATGTCGATCCCTTCATCACAATTACATATACGATATGTTTCGGAGCAATTATTATAGCAGTCCTAGCATTCACATTTGAAAAACCGACTATGGCCGACCTAAACGTCGAGGATGTATGGTCCCTCATCGGGCTTGGAGTCATAAGCACGGCGGTAGCGTTCTCAGGCTATTACGTTTTACTTAAACGGGCGGGGCCCTTCTTCACCTCACTGGTGGGCTACCTCGCTCCCGTTTTTGGAGTCATAGCCGGAGTCATTTTTTTACACGAGCATATAGATTTACTACAAATCGTAGGAATTTTTTTAGTACTTCTGGGGGTCTTTTTAGTAAACAAACCAAAATTCTATAATTGACTAATTAATGTAATTGGATGGATTCTATTTATACCAAATTTGTACTTTAACACTTCGAATCAGCATGTCGGTGGTTCAAATCCTCCTAAGGGGGCTATCGTCCAATTATATAGAGAGTGGCACCTAGGGCTCGAGGGTGGAGTATTTTTCTATTCAATTTGGTTTTAAACAGGATCTTAGGCATTTCTTTAGTCTTCTCCTAACCTCGGGGGTAACAAATTTTTTCTCCTTAAGCTTACCTGTAAGCTCCAGCATCCTCCGATATGTCATTACAAACGCTTTACACTCTGGACAATCATGTTGATGCTTCTCCAATTCATACAAAGTCCTATCATCAAGCTCAGCTTCTACATACCCAATTATGCTCTCTACTACATCCTTACATAGAATTTTTGCCATTACTTCCTCCATTCATAGAAGTAATCTGAAATCTTATCCCGTAAAAAAAGCCTTGCTCTGTGAAGCCTTGATTTTACGGCACCTTCAGAAATTCCTAAGATTTCAGATATCTCTTCATTGGAAAGATCATCTATGTCTCTTAGATGTAAAACTATTCTATGTTTTTCAGGTAGTTCACTTACAGCTTTCTCAATTATATCGATTGCTTCTTTTTGAAAAAGTATTATATCAGGGCTATTACCCCAGTCCTTGTATTTGATTTTACCCATAAGAGTTCCATTTTCGTCATAAGGAGCATAGTTTTCAAGGCTAATATCACTTTCATGTTTCTTCTCGGCCCTAAGATGCGTGTAGCTTGCATTTACCGTAACCCTATAAAGCCAGGTGGAAAACTTCGACTTTGCCTGAAATGTATCAATCTTCTTTGTAAGGGTAAGGAATACTTCTTGAAGAACTTCTTCTGAACCATGATGATCGTTAGTTATTCTTAGCGCAATACTGTAAATTCTGTCTGCATATCGGTTAATTATCTCTTCAAAAGCACTCTCATTATTCTCAGATATGTAAAGCTCTACAAGCTCCTCATCAGTCATGTTTGCAATATTGTTCTTTTTCCGATTTGAATTATTAATACTCACAATATAGTCTTCCATCTTCATTTTATTCCACAACTCACTACCCATATTTTCAGATTTGGTCGCTTCTTGTTTCATTTAATGTCATGTACTTTTGAGCAATTTTGTACATATCGTTATCCCATATAGGTGAAACCTATAGCAACTGTTAATATTATTAAAAGGATAATCTTTTTCATTTATACTTTCTTATTTTTTGGATTTTCCATACAAATTAGATGCAATGAATCATAAATAGTTACCATTTCTTTTCTAGCGTTGATTTTTCACACAAAAAATCCTATAAAATTAGATAGGCTTGGACGACCAAATTGTAAAAATTAAATTCATAAATGAAAAAATAGTTTTTGACTGTGTAGTCTTATATGAATGGAAATTTCAGAGTAAAGAGGGAAATAAAAAATTTACTCCATTTTATTTAATTTAATTTTTTTATCAAGGAAGAAATGATTAAGATGAAAAATATATAACAGAGTCGGAGCTAATTCGGCATTTAAAACTCCCACTCTATATTAGTAATTGTTGTAGAAAGTTAGTCTACAAAGAGAATCCACCCTTTCTGATTGCCTAGTATTTTTCCCTTTAGAAATACATTTCTTCTCTCAGAACTTTTTTCAATATTAGCAATTGTCTCTTCCGATCCATGTAGAGCATAGACTTCACCTTCTCCGGTATAAATAATATGTGCATGGGGTTCGTGCTCGTTACAAGGGGCACGCGAAACTACAGGCTTAACGTTTCCCTTGTCGTAATATGGGATCAAGCAAACAATAGTTCCCTGTATGATTTTTTCCTCTAGCTTTTGAGATTCCTTAGGTTCTAATGATGATATATCGAGATGCAAAGCCCTTTGATGGCCTTCGACCTTTCCTCTGACTTTCAAAGGAGTACGATATCCCATCCTTCTCTTGGGGCTCTTTTCAATCCTTTGTAATTTTTCTTTTGAGCCGTGAAGGGAGTAGAGTTTGCTGTCCATACCAATAAAAACAAGTAATCCATTACACACAGTATATTCTTCTTTAGCAATAATTTTTCCTTCTTTATCAACTTCCAAGCAAATGACATTACCCTTTTTAGCTTGGATCTTCTTCTGCTCTGCAAAGCTGGGATTCGCTAATGAAACTACAAAAGCAATAACTAGCATCATGGATAATGTACACAAGTAAGCTCTCTTCATTTTATTCATACCTTGGATTAGCTTTTTTATTATATGTCCCTATTAATATGACGGTTTAAAACGGAAAAAAGATTCATAGAATCTATTGTCTGATGCTTTGTTTCAAACTCACATCTAACATGAAGACTTACATTTGGCATTGATTTCTTTTAGTTGAGGAACTTAGGCAATAAGGAAATTACTATTAAAGCAATTTTTTGTATTCCATTCCGCTATTTTACTAGCCTAATACGTGGATGATAAAAGGTCTATAAGGATCGAATATAATCCTAATTTTGTATCTAAATAAAATTCTAAGCATCTTACTTTTCAGAAAACCAAATTTACGGAGGTAAAAGAAATGAAGGTATTAACAATTTTCGGTTTGTTTTTATTGGGATTAACACTTCTCTTTTCAATATCATCCTCGTCTTCAGCACAGACTCGGACAGATCACTTTGGTGCATATGTTGACTGGATATTACCCACGAGGAATGTCGGTCTTAATGTAGCTCCAGCTCAAACTAAGCCTTTAACAGTAAAGGTAAAGCCTCGTACAGACTTCTTTGGTCCAGGTGACTCAGGAGCCCAATATGACTTCTATCTGGACTGGATGTATCCCAAGAGGAATGTCGGTCTGAACCCTGCTCCAGCCCCAACTAAGCCTTTAACAGCAAAGGTGAAGCCTCGTACCGATTACATTGGTCCAGGTGATTCAGGTGCCGCTTATGACTTCTATCTCGACTGGAGGAGTCCTAGGGTTAAACCCAAGACTCCAAGGACAATACAATTTCTAACACAACTCATAACACGAGAAAAATCCGATGCCGAAAGTCAAGTCATTTCCCAAATAGAATGACAAATCATCAACACATCCTCCTTTCAGAGAGAAGCCCTATAAAATTAGTCTTAGTGGGCTTCTCCCTAATCAGGAGGTCTTATTGTGCATATTATATTCAATATATTAATATTGATTATACGAAAACTTATAGCTCAATACAATCAGATGTCTAATGATTGGACAAACATATAATAATCTAATTGCCATTCTCAAAGATCCCCCCAGCTAGGAAAGGGGATTTAAGAATAATTTCTTCAAACCTTTAATGTCAAAATATCTCGGGTAGGCAACGAGTCTTGCTCACCGCAATCTTTCAACTGTCATTCAATGGTCGCGCCGGGATGGCTCTCTCACAGTGTGTTGTTTCACATAATGTAGGAGCGGCTTCAAGCCGCGAGCGACAACTGTAGAGGAGAATTTAGTCCTCCTTCATCTTCATTTTCCTCCACCATTTGTGGGGAGCAGTATATGTTATGTGATTGTTGTTATAAGTTTTCGTTAGATTTACTACGTAAATATTAAGTGTTGCTACTAAATGTTGGATAATTCGATTTTACATTTTTTTCTCAAGCTATTTATAATCATCTATTTTTTCTAATATGGAGTGAGCTTATATAATAACTTGAAACGATACTGTGTTTATGATAAATTTTAATAGTTAGGACTCCAAAATATAAGGAATAAAGATGTCCATATTCGATCCACTATACAGGCAAGAGCAAATAAGCGCTCGGATAGCACGGACCGTCTTCACTATAAGTAAAGCCATAAAACACTTGCAGTGGGAAAAAAGCAAATTAGAAAACCTAACACCTACTCAAATTGAGTCCCTATTATTTATCAACTATATTAGGCCCAATGCTGCAACAGTGAATACACTCGCCAAGCATCTTTCTTGTAAACCTGCTACGGTAAGCGGCGTACTCGACTCTTTGGAAAATAAAAAATTAATACTCAGAAACAGAAAGAGTAGCGACAAAAGACATGTTTTGTTAAGTTTGACACCCAAGGGTTTGAAAGCCATAGGTGTAATTAAAGATTTAGGAAAAGAAATTGAAGAGGTTATTTCTGAGTTTAATGATGAGGAGAAGGGAATATTTGAAGAACTGCTTATGAAACTATCTAGAAAACTTAGTCAAAAAGGCTATGTTCTTATCGCAGAGACCTGCAAAAGTTGCTGCTTCTTTAAACCCAATAAGTATCCTCGATCATCAAAGCCACATTATTGTAATTGTTTGAATATTGTTTTAGGTAAAGAAGATATTTACAAAGAGTGTCCAGAATATAAAGATGCTTTAAATTAGTGAATGTAAAAAAATTTAAAATATTTATTTAGGATTCCTAATTAATTTAAGAAATAGGGAAAAAGAGATGAATATAAAAGAGATGGAATTTAAAGGGCTCATTCAAGAAGATGAAGGGGTTTTTCCATCTTCTGACATCGAAGATGCTTTGGTGCTCGACTTGATAGATTCACCGTACGAGATTGAACTTGAAGAAGCACTGTCTACAGACGATGAAGAGGACAAGGTGTTAGATGAAAAGTTCAGACTCCTCTATGCTTATTTTAAGGACATGGCAAGAGAACCTCTGCTTACTCGAAAGGAGGAGATAGAGATTTCAGCAAGAATAAAAAAGTGCGGGGCAATGACGGGGGAAATAAAGGTGATTCTTGATAAGCTTTTAAAAGAAAAAGATGCTAAAAGTAGTAGAAATGGACATCGAAATGGCAGGGGAAAAGAGCTATCAAAGCAAATAAAAATACTCAATGCATTTTTGAAAGTGTACTCAGAAAGAGC
>JALLOG010000161.1 GCA_027717645.1 Desulfobacterota bacterium AH_259_B03_O07 | reverse complement strand
AAGCAAACCTTCTAAGAAAAGCAGCTATTTCAAGAAAGTGAAAGTAGGTGAAGAAACATTCATCGTAGGTTCTGGGTTTTACACGGATTGATCAGCCAAGTTACCTGCCTCTAAAACGTCTGGATCTAATATTCTACTCTCTCAAAAAATCAGCGGTTTCTTTTACTATTACTATACTATTACTAAGATGTTAAAATATTCGATATTCAGTTGGGATATAAAATAAGTCAACGGGGTTATGTGGATGAAATGTCCTTCCTGTAATTACCAAAATCGTGAAAAAGCAAAATTCTGCAAGGAATGCGGAGGCAAATTAGAATTAGTATGCCCCAACTGTAGTAATAACCTGGATTTGGAATCAAATTTCTGCGATGAGTGTGGATACAACTTAAAATTAGCCGACGAGGCTAACGAAAAACCGAGCCAGTTAGAAAAGGTTACAGAAGAATTTGAAGAGAAAGCCTTACGTTATATCCCCAAAAATCTAGCTGAAAAAATCCTAAATAACAAAGCAACCCTTGAAGGAGAGCGTAAACAAGTAACTGTCCTTTTTACGGATGTATCTGGGTTTACTGCTTTATCAGAAAAATTAGATCCTGAGGAAGTACGTACTCTAATGAATAGATGCTTTGAAATTATCATTGAAGAAGTACACAGGTATGAAGGAACCGTTAACCAATTTACTGGTGACGGGGTCATGGCTCTTTTTGGCGCCCCCGTTGCCTTGGAGGATCATCCTCACAGGGCTGTTAGTTCTGCCCTTGCAATTCAGAGATCACTTAATATATACGGGGGCGAACTTAAAAAACAAAAAGCAATAGATCTTAAAATAAAAATAGGTATAAACACTGGATTGGTAGTAGTGGGCAACATTGGAAGTGATCTTAGGATGGATTATACAGCAATGGGAGACACTATTAATCTAGCTTCACGTTTGCAGAACTTAGCAGAACCGGCGACAATCCTTATAAGCGAGAGTACCCATAAACTAGTCCAAGACTACTTTGATGTTAAGCCCCTGGGTCCTCTACAAGTAAAAGGTAAAGCACACCCGGTAAAAGCTTTTAGGGTTCGAAGGATAAAAAGGTCAATAGCTCCAGTTGATATTGCAAAGGCGAGAGGGCTGACAAAGCTTATAGGAAGAGATAAGGAGTTAGATATAATCACCGACCGCCTTGGGAAGATTAATGAAGGTCTAGGACAGGTAGTAGGCATTGTAGGAGAAGCAGGAATTGGTAAGTCCCGCCTTATATATGAGTTCAGAAGGTCTATAGAAAAAGAAAAAATAACCTATATAGAATCTAGCTGCCTTTCATACGGTATAGCAACACCTTACCTTCCTATAATTGACCATATAAAGAGCAATTGCGGAATAGGGGCTATAGATGACGAACCAACTATAAAGAAGAAGCTAGACTCAGAGATAGAGAGGATGGATGCAGGGTTAGAATGGATTCTTCCTTATCTATACCATTTACTTTCGCTACAAGTGCCCCTGGATTTCTTAAAAGTATTAGATGAGAGGGAAAAAAAGAGAAGAACTCATGAAGCATTAAGGTCTTTATACTTGACAGGCTCTCAGATAAGACCACTTGTTGTAACTATTGAAAATATCAACTGGATGGACAATGCATCGGCAGAATATTTAAACTATTTAGGAGAAGGTCTCCACGGGTATCCTTTACTGCTTATTCTTACATATAGACCAGGCTATACTCAGCCGTTTATTGGTAAATCCTATTATACCCAAATATCCCTAAACCACCTTACTAAAAGTGAGATCATCCAACTCATTCAAGAACTCCTAGGGGGAAAAGAAGCCCCTGGAGATTTTACGAAGCTTATTACTAAACAGGCTGAGGGGAACCCATTTTTCATAGAGGAGCTTGTCCGCTCGTTCAAGGAAGGGGGAATTCTTATACCTGAGGACGGAAGATACCTTATTACAAAGGATATATCAAAAATAGAAATTCCGGACAGAGTACAAAACGTCATAATGGCCAGAATTGACAGGCTTGATGAAGATCTCAAAAAGACCCTTCAATATGCCTCCGTCATAGGCAAGGAGTTTACGCTTAATCTGTTAGGAAGAGTGCCAGCTATAGGGGATAACCTTGAAGGTAAATTAAGTGAGCTTATAGGCTTAGAGTTCATACACGAAAAAGGCATTTACCCGGAGAGAGAATATTTATTCATGCAGTCCTTAACTCAGGATGTAGCCTACCAGAGCCTACTTATTAAAATGCGAAGAGAACTTCATGAAGTTATAGGAGATGGTATCAAGGAACTTTACGAAGGAAGGTTAGAAGAATATTACACCATCTTGGCACATCACTATAAAAATAGTGATAACAAGGAACAAGCACTTAATTATCTTATCCTAGCTGGAGAAAAAGCTTCAGGTCTCTACTCACATTTTGAGGCAAAGTCTTACTACGAAGAAGCCCTTGATTTTCTCCGAAACCTCACTAAAAACAAGCAAAATCGAATTCGAACCATCGATGTAATACTCAAGCTAGCAGGTGAATTAATGTTCTATGAGACCGCAAAAACGTGTCGAATACTTCTCGGAGAAGCAGAGAAATTAGCACAGGAACTTAAAGATGACAATAGGTTAGCAAAAATCTACTATCAAATGGGGATGAGTATATATTATGCGTTTGAGCATACAGATATAGGGATTAAGTTCGCGAACAGGTGCTTAGAGATAGCAAAGAATATAGGTGATGAGAAACTCATAGCAAATGCATATTATGTCCTTGCATCTCTTTACTTTAAACAGGGGAACTTTCCCCACGCTGTAGAACTTTTCCGAGAAAGCGTTAGTCTAAATGAAAGAATAGAAAATGTGCAAGCAGTCATCCATTCCTTGGGCGTTATAGGCGTTTCATATTCTTGGATGGGGAATTTAGATAAAGGGAGAGAATATATAAAGAAGAGCATAAATATGGCAGAGGAGTTAGGAGATGTAAGGAGGATTGCCGCGGGTTATTTTTACCTTGGGCTAACCGATGTAATGTACGGTCACCTGAAGGAGGGAATAGAAAATCTTCAAAAAAGCATAAGTCTCTTTAAAGATAGTGGGGATATTTTTTATATGCTTCTTCCGACAGGTTTCCTTGGATACGGCTATGCCAAACTGGGAGAAACGAAAAACGGTATAGAAATTCTTGAGAAAAATCTGCTGATGCTTGAAGAAAAGAAAGGTCCTGCTCTTTGGTATGTAGCCATTTTTAATGCGTTTTTAGGAGAGTCTTATCTAATGGATGGGAAAATATCTAAGGCACTCACACACGCTAAAAAATCCGTAAACCTTTCAAGTAAACAAGGTAATAAATTTGAAGAAGCCCATGCCTATCAGACTCTCGGTACGGTTTATACTCAAAAGGGGCCCACTTATTGGAGTAAAGGAAAAATCTGCCTAATCAAGAGTATTGAAATCATAAAAGAAACAGGAGCTGATGGAAGACTACCATACAGCTATATGGCACTGGGGCTTCTATATAAAAGCCGAGGACAAGTTGATAAGGCTAAAGAGTTTTTAGAGAAAGCCCTCCCACTTTTTGAAAATTTAAAAGATGAAGAAAATATAAGTAGAGTAAACAAAGAATTAAGTGAACTAAAACAGAATTTTGTCGAGGAAGCAACTTTAACCTAAGAGCGAGATGTTGAACTGATGGAACTTGAAAAAAATAAAAGCGTCCAGATATGGCTCAAAGAACTCAGGGGTCGATATAAAGATCCAAATGAAATAAATTTGCGCCTTGAGTTACTCAAGAAATTCTGTGATGTTGTAGCAAAAAACCCAGACGAATTGATAAAGGAGGTTTACAATTTTAATTCAAATCCTCCCCCTTCTGCTTTTTATTGTGAGGCTTTATTGGTGGACTACGCGTCTCCAACGATACTCAAAAAAAGGGATTATTATAACTCGAAAATAAATGAATTTATTAAGGAACTGGAGGGTACCCCATCGGTTAGAGACACCTATGGGAATATAATAGAAGGCTTTTTTATCTATAACGGAATAAGAATGAATAGGAAGCCAAAGGTCTGGTCTCATACCGGTAGAGGTTCTATGAATTATGGAAAAAAGAATTCAGAGATTTTGATATTCAAAAAAAACTTAATTTGTGAAATTAAGATGAGTACTATGGATTTTGAAAATTTTAAAAGTGTTCAGATTTGGCTAAAAGAGGTGCGGAGTCGGTACAATACCGATGAAATAAATATGCGTCTTGAATTACTTAAGAAATTCTGTGAATTTGTAGCGAAAACCCCGGATGAACTGCTGAACGAGGTTTATAACTTTGAAACTCATAAACCCAAATTCAAGAATAGGAAATTATATAACGACAAAATTAACGAATATCTGAGTGGAATTGTAGGTAGCGCTACCGCTAGGGACAATTATGGGAATATGCTGGAAGGTTTTTTTATCTATAACGGTGTAAAGATATTTAGGAAGAGAAAGGTTTGGACTCATTCTGGCGGCGGTTCTCCAACATAAGTAAAGCTAATTTTGGTAAATAAAATGAATATAGGTCATCTTCTCACAAAGGCTTCTAGAATCTACCCTGAAAGGTTAGCTCTTGTATATGGGGATAAAGAGTTTACGTATCGTAAAACAAATGATCGGGTAAACCGTTTTGCAAACTCATTAAAGGAACTGGGTCTTAAAAAAGGAGACAGGTTAGCCATAGTTCAAAAAAACTGTCCTCATATTTTAGAAACCATGTTTGCCTGCTTTAAAGCCGGCATTGCTGCCGTGCCAATAAATGCAAGACTACACCCAAACGAACTCGCATACATTATAGAGGACTCTGGCTCAAAAGCATTGCTCTACAGCGAGGATTTCATTGAAACGGTTAAATCTATGCGAGTGGAACTAAAAAAAGTTGAGAACTTTGTTTGCCTTTCAAAAGCTCCGGATAGTCTTGATTATGAAAAACTCATATCGAACGGCAGTCCAAAGGAAGCTGAAGTTGACGTAAGTCCAGATAACCTTGCTTGGATATTTTATACCTCCGGTACGACTGGAATGCCAAAAGGAGCAATGTGGACCCATAAAGCTATTCTTACAATGATTATGAATTATTATGCAGACATATATCCCCTTACGCCTGAGGACATTGTTTTCCATGCTGCTCCCCTGACCCATGGGAGTGGGTGCTATGCACTTCCGGCTGTTGGTAAGGGTGCATTAAATCTAATCCTAAAAGCGGAGAAATTTGACCCTGAACTCGTCTTTCAAACTATTGAAGAAAAACGTGTCACCAATATCGCGTTTTTAACCCCTACTATGATTAATATACTCATAAATTCTAAACATATAGATAAATACGATCTTAGCAGCTTAAGATGTATAGTTTATGGTGGGAGTCCGGTGTATGTTGAAGATCTAAAAAGAGCAATAAAAAAAATGGGAAGGATATTTACCCAGCTATACGGTCAAGGCGAGGCGCCTATGACAATATCCTATTTAAGAAAGGAAGAGCACTTAGTTGATAATGAGGGGAATGATAAGGTAAATCTGATTTCAGCTGGTATCCCCAGAACAGATGTAGAGGTAAAAATATTTGATGAAGATGACAATGAACTACCTTATGGTAAGATGGGTGAGATAGTAGTACGAGGGGATATTGTCATGAAGGGGTACTGGAATAAAACTGAAGAAACCGCCGAGACTCTTCGAGGGGGCTGGCTTCATACAGGGGATCTCGGGATGATGGACGAAAGGGGTTATATCTATATCATGGATCGTACCAAAGATATGATAATAAGCGGGGGTATGAATATTTACCCACGGGAGGTTGAAGAGGTTATCTTACGTCATCCTGCTGTATACGAGGTAGCTGTGATAGGTGTACCAGACTCTAAGTGGGGAGAGTCAATAAAAGCAATAGCCGTATTAAGAGAAGGAGCTAATGTGACTGAATCAGAGATTATAGATTTTTGTAAAGAGCATATCGCAAGTTTTAAAAAACCAAAGTCGGTTGAATTTGTAAATGGACTTCCAAAGAACGCCTATGGAAAGATTCTAAAAAGAGATATTAGAGAAAGATATTGGAAAGGAAGAGAGATAAAAATTTAAAAATAATTATTTATAAGGAGGTATTAAGATATGGAAACTTT
>JALLOG010000160.1 GCA_027717645.1 Desulfobacterota bacterium AH_259_B03_O07 | reverse complement strand
AATAACACAACCAATACCCTTTCGGTTACATTTTACGCTGCAGAATACGGCGTAACGTGTTAGATCATAATTATAGTTCCTTGAAATGAAGAATTTTTAGTGTTTGTTAGATCATAATCTTTTTCCTTGAAATTGTTTGTTTAAAATCATAAAGAAATTGTAAGAATTTGTTAACCTCCTATCTCAATTGTATCATATCAAGGGATTTGAAAATGTCCTTTAGTTTCCGTTTATCATGTTTTTTTAATTGCTCGCACTCGATCAGTCTTTGAAAAGGTGTTTTAGGTTTATCATGCACCCTACGTATAACCCTTGTGTTTGCGTCCCTGACTTTTTCAATTAATTTAGCAGAAGGGATGAAGAAGTTATCCAGTAAGTCAGCTTTCTCATAAAGTTTGTTTAGGAGATCTACTTCCCTGGGGGTGTCATATCTGTAGTAACCAACGAGTTTTCTCCGTTTCTCTGCTTGATGGCCTTGTTGTACTCTGTTGCCATCCTCTGTGTTAGTTTCATATCAAAAGCTCCTATCATACCAGTACCTCCTGAAGATAGGATAATCAGGAGATATCATGGATTATTTCAAGGAATTCTAATTATGATCTAACTCGCTTAATTGACACTTACAACACAATTGTGCTAAAGTGTGCTTAGTTGAAGTTATAATAGTGGAGTGTAGAGGCTAGTGGAGAGGCGTGGATACGGCATTACCCAGCAACAACCGAAAAGATTTCTTCTCCCTATCATTATTTTACCCTTCTATTATTATCCCTATAGTCAAAATTGTTTTTGCTCATATGCATCTATCCTATTAATCGACTCGGGCTACTGCATGCTCCTTCTTCTACGGAGTTACGGACAGAACTCTGAACTCCATACATTTAATTAGGATTGGATAAATGAAACTTTAAAAAATCCTTTATAAGGAGGGATCGTTATGAGATATTTAAAAGTGCTGGTTATTACCCTATTCTGGGTACCGGTGTTATTTGTTCCAACGTTGGTCCAGGCACAACCGCCACCTGCCGCGGTGGGTTCATTATTAGCCAGAGTGGAAGCCCTGGAGCAAAAGGTTGCAGAGCTGGAGGCTAAGTTAGCTAACGTGAGCGTAGAAGATGCCACGATCAACGGCCTTATAGGGCCACATTTTATCTTCGAAGGGGTAAATGTTCACATTCGGAGCGGCTCAGACAGAACAGATGATGGTACTGTAGATCCTGTTACTTTTGAGCCGATACCGGAAGTAGATCTGCTCGGCCTGGGTAACCTAGTGGTGGGTTACAACGAGAATGGCGTATTCGGAGTTCTTGGTGTAAAAGATCGAACTGGATCTGGGTCTCACAACCTGATTATGGGTGTTGAGAATAGCTACACCAGCTTCGCTGGGATTGTTAACGGATTAGACAACACTGTCAGCGGCCCCGGCAGCGCGGTTCTTGTAGCGACGGGAAACACGGCCAGCGGCCTTGGCTCCGCAGTCACCGGAGGGGTGGGTAACACGGCCAGCGGCCCAGCCTCCTCGGTCAGTGGTGGTAATGACAACACGGCTAGCGGCGGCTCTTCCTCGGTCAGTGGAGGGGGTTTTAACTTGGCCAGCGGCATCTCTTCCTCGGTCAGTGGTGGAAGTAATGTAACTGCACCAGATGATAATGATTGGGCTGCAGGAAGTCTATTTGAAGATTTTGAGCTATAATCAAACTGAAAGTGAGTTAGCTCATAGATATTTGAATGAGGCATTGTTACTAACCGGCGACGAGATCAAGCCTAATAACCTTAATCGGGTGGCGGTGACTAACTACTTTGTAACACGTGAAGACGATCCGCCAAGCGACTTCTTCGCCAACGGCTTGTATGTACCCGCTGGGAGAGAGGTCGTCTAGTATTCACCATAGCTCACAAGCTTATACCTTCTAGGTGTAAAAAGCAGTTAAAGAGCCATTCGTAGTTAAAACGGAGAGTGGCATATTTTACGTCCACTAAGGATGTAAACTATTATTATTGCCTAACTACTAGTTTAATCATTTAACCCCAAATAAGCATTATCGGAATTGGTTAGAAAATAGAAAAACAAAAGGAGGCAATGTGTCACTAACGTACTGAACGAGTACATTACTTGACATATTTCTTAAATATATTAAAGTAGAACTTAAGGTTTGAGGGGTATTATTTATCTTTAATTTTGACTGTTTTGATCACTTAGTAACTATCCAAATACTATGTTTTCTATAAATGCTGTAGTCAAACGAATCTGGCTTATTAAAATCAACAGTAAAAATGAGTATTGTCGACGAAACCTATGTTTTAAATAGAGTAGACACCTTATCAAGGTAATAGATTTCATCTTTGCTAAGTTCAAACATCATTGAATTAGCATTATCCTTTGCCTGATCTGCGGTAGTTGCGCCCGGTATTGCAACAACTAAATCTCCGTGAAAGTTAATTAACCAGTTCAATGCTATCTGGGATGGTGTAACTTGGTATTTTTCGGCTAAATTCATTAGCACGTCTATCAAAGGCCAACTCATCTTTAAACCTTCACGTTTGAATGATTTACTAAACTTTCGAAATCCCTGTTTATTCTTGATTAACTCAGGATTTTCGTGAAACTTTCCAGTTAATAATCCTCTTGCTAAAGTTGAGTGAGCTATAATTGAAACGCCTAACTCATTAGCAGTTTGTAAAATACCATTGGTCTCTATTCTACGGTTTAAAAGACTATAATTTACTTGGTTAGAAACCAAATTATACCCAAAATGAGATAGTTCATTCTGAAACTTTCTCATTTGTTTTGCGGAAAAATTACTTACTCCTACATAACGAATATTATGGGTTTCGATGAGATCAACCATAGCTCTCGCCTCGGCTCTAATCGAGGAGAACGAATAGGGATTATGAATTTGATAGAGGTCTATGCAATCAATATTTAAAGCAGATAGCCTTTTATCTATAGTAGATTTTATGGAACTAGCAGTTCTAAAAACCGGCCACCATTTTGTAGCAATTATTGTTTCATTTTTTAACGAACCTACATTTTCAAGTGCCCGCGATAGAGCTTTCTCGGACTCCCCCCAACCATATACTTCGGCAGTATCGAACCAATTAACCCCCCCATTTAAACTAGCACCAACAATTTTTACTATCTCGCTATCTTCAAGAAGCGGCCATTTTTTCCCAGATGGTCCCTTCCTTTTACTAAATTGCGAACACCCGAGTCCAATCGGAGAAACCAACAAATCAGAATTGCCGAGTTGTCTTAATCCCATTGTTTTACCCAAGATTAAAATATCATTGATCGGGCATCCTTAACGTTTAATTTTTTCTTCCTTTGTCTTGATACGAAGAAACAACCCTTCACCCAAGGTCTGGGCTTGGCTGCCCAAAAACCATATTCAATTCTCCTTACCAATTGATCCTCTTTTACATTCATTCCCTGAGGTTGCGGGCTATTGCTTGTTTAGGGAGGATTCTCCCTACTGCCGAAATGACGATCAGGAATATCTTTTTATAGTTAGATATCCTGTAAGCTTGCTGCCGGGTTGTTCATCTTTAATTTAGTGTTTGATAATTGTAATTTATTGAACCTTTTCCCATACATCGACGAAATCAGGACCATAAGCAAATATAGTGCCATCCTTAAATACTACGCTTACTGGATGAAAGGGTAGATTAACCCATTTTATGCATTAACCTTTTATCTTCTAAATATCTCAAAATTATAGCACTTGTCAATAGAAATTGGTAATGTCTAAACACATTTGGCACTTTTTACTAGTCTTAAGGAATGACAGTAATTATGCCAAAAAACATACAAGAAGAACGTCTTAGATGGGTGCTCCCCATAATCTGTAAGGGAATAAAGGGTGAATTCACATTTGAAGTGCAACAGTAGGTAATTTAAAGAGCACCTCACGAGGTGTGCGATAATCTAAACATTTTCTGGGCCGATTGTTTAACTTCCTAACAACCCTTGCAACAGCCTGATAAGTAACACTAGAAAAGTCAAATCCCTTTGGAAAATATCTTCTCAATAAGCCATTTGTGTTCTCATTTGTTCCCCTCTGCCATGCCGCATAAGGTTGAGCAAAATACACCTTAAATCCTACCCTTTGTTCTATCTGTTTAAAACTAGCAAATTCTTTCCCATTATCTGCGGTCATTGTCTTTCGCAATGTATTGGGGATTTTCTTAAATGCTGTAGTAGTTCTCTCTGTATAGGTCTCGGCTCGTTTGTCTTTGAGTTTAGATGCCACCAGATATCTACTTTTGCGTTCTACATGAGTTGCCAACCCACCACTACCTTTGGCACCCTCCAGGGTGTCACTTTCCCAGTCCCCATATCTAATGCGACTATCCACAATTTCAGGACGCTCCTCTATACCCACCCTACCTTTGATTTGACCACGCAGGCTGCTACGCCCCCTGTGACGTTTGCGTTTGCGATGATGTCGGGGTAACAGTCTGTATAACTCACCACCATTCAACGCATCTTTATACACCCATCGATAGATTGTTTCAGTACTAATACGCATCCCCCTACGATGTGGATATTCTCTTTTCAGTCTGCCTGAAATCAACTGGGGACACCATCCTTGTTGCAATCCCTGATACACATATCTGTACAACTCTTTATTAGATTCTTTAGTTGATCGCCTACACTGAGTACGGCGGGATTTTGCCGATTCATGGGCATTCTCATACCAGTATACCTTTTGCCACTTGCCCATATTGCGTTTCAATTCTCTGCTAATTGTACTTGCAGATCGTCCCAGGCGCCGTCCTATCTCTCGTAGACTTAAACCATATACTTTTAAATGATAGATGACATATCGTTGTTCCAGCTTAAGATGTTGGTATGACATCGCGTGTCCTCCGTTCTGTATTTTGTGTTCTCTCACAAATCACAGATTACCGAACAAACTCGCGGTGTCTTACTTTTTTACTCTATACTGTTGCACTTCAAATGTGAATTGACCTTATGATAAAGCTGATTTTCGAATCATGGCAAGAAAACAGCGCCTCCACATTTCTGGATGTGTTTACCATGTCATGCTCTATGGAAATGTCGGGCGAGGTAAAGAGTTATGAAAGGTTTGAATAAAAAAAACGGATAGACTACTTTTATAAGGTGGCGATTTCTAGCCCCCCTTAATGAGAAGGTCTTTTATCATTTTCTTATTGTTATGAGCAATATTATTTTGAATCATGGTAGGAAAACTGTGTATCCACATTCCTGAGCGTGTTTAAAAAACTTGGCATTTCAAACAGGTTTCAACTAGACATTAAATTCCCATCTTAAAGTATTTCTACAACAGGTTGTCGAACTAAGCAAATGTAAATGGGGTCATTGCTTTACCTTATACTTATTTAACAAGTTCAACAAACTTGATTCCTTAATTTTTCCAATTTCTACATCCCCCCTGAATCCTTGAAACCATTGGTCGAGATATTCCAAATGTATTTACTACTTTCTTATAAAGATAAAGGGCTCAAGTCTACAATTGACAATACTTTAACCTTATTTCACTATGGAGTTCTTTAATAATCGTATTCAATCGTTTTCTGAATGAATCATCTTTGGTTATTCTTTTATCGACCCGCCGGTATGCCATACTTATAGTGGTATAGGTTGTGATCCCCAATCTAGCAGCGATATCTTTAAGCGGCAATCCACATTCTTTACGACATAGATAGATTGCTATGTCCCTGGGCTCATTCCACTGGCCGCGGTGTACTCGTTCTAGCGCTTCCCTACTAACCCTATATTCTCTCAAGATAATATCTATGACGTGATTTGCACTGATTGAGGAATGAAGAGTCTTTGCTTCTGGAATCTCATAGTCTCCTTCATCCGAACTGATTACTTTGGCTCTTGCCCAATCTTTGAATACCTCTGCGCCGAGAATAATCGGTGTCCTCTTCTTTGAATAAAATTCCTCAATATCAGACGGGATACCTGCTTGTATAAACTCACTATAGCGTTTTATCGAATGCGAAGTGGGCGTGCCATTAAAACAAATCCTTTGAAGTCATTTTAATTTACACATATAGTATTGTCAATTGTAGACTTGACCGTATGCCGTCAACGGCTGTTTAACTAGCGGGTTAAAGTCCCGTGAAAGGAGTTGTTCGTTCACCTTTTTAGTA
>JALLOG010000015.1 GCA_027717645.1 Desulfobacterota bacterium AH_259_B03_O07 | reverse complement strand
TCCTTTCCTTCTATATAATTTTTTACCTTTTCGTCCGCGAATGCAGCTCGCTTCATTTCCTCTTGAGTCGATTCGGCATCCATCTGGACCTGACTTCTAACCTTTCCATTTACTTGTATCACAATGGTTATGGCTTCACTCTCAACTAATTCGTCATTCCATTCTAACCATGGTTTATCTATGAGAGTTTCACTATAACCTACCGATTTCCATAGTTCTTCAGCAATGTGAGGTGCCACAGGATAAAGGAGGCGAATCATGGATTCAATTGATTCATTTATGACAGGCAAATCCTCTTTGACGTCGGAATTGAAGCGCGATGTGGCATTCAAAAGCTCCATGATTGCTGCAATAGCGGTGTTAAATTGAAATCTTTTCAAATCGATAGATACCTTTTTTATTGTCTTATGTACCTTGATGAGCAGGTCTTTCGCTCGTCTTGATATCTGATCCAAATCCAGCTTTGTGTCGTTAGCTTCTTTAATAACGGAATGTTTATTTTGCACCAAGCTCCATAAGCGGTTTAAAAACCTACTTGCCCCCTCAATCCCCTCATTACTCCAATCCAGATCCCTGTATGCGGGGGAAGCAAATAGCATAAAAACACGGACTGTGTCAGCACCGTATTTATTTATCATGTCATCCGGGTCTACAATATTTCCATGAGATTTGGACATCTTGGCCCCGTCTTTTAAAACCATTCCCTGAGTCAAAAGATGTGAGAAGGGTTCATCCAAATCACACATGCCTAGGTCTCTTAAGACCTTAGTGTAGAATCTTGCATACAGAAGATGGAGTATAGCGTGTTCGATACCGCCGATATACTGATCTACCGGAAGCCAATACTTGACCTTTTCTTCATCGAACATCCCCTCTTCAAAATCCGGGGAAGCGTATCTAAGGAAATACCAGGAAGATTCAACAAATGTATCCATTGTATCGGTTTCTCTCTTAGCACCTTTTCCACACTTTGGACACTTTGTGTTTATAAAGCTATCTAAGTTAGCAAGAGCGGAACCACCTTTTTTTGGAAATTCTATATCTAAAGGCAATTCTACAGGTAGCTCCTCGTCCGGAACAGGCACTGTTCCACATCCTTCACAGTAAACAATTGGGATCGGGGCTCCCCAATATCTCTGGCGAGATATTCCCCAATCTTTTAATCTGTAATTAACTTGACTCCTACCAATACCCTTTGATTCTAAAAAGTGTACAATTTCTTCTTTTCCTTTCTCTGAGGACATCCCGCTAAATTGATCTGAATTGACCATGACACCGGGTTCTTCGAACGCACTTTTCAATTCCTCTGGCTTTTGTAAGGGCAATTCATGAATTGCCCTTACATTATCTTCTGGCTGGATTACGACCTTGATCGGTAGACCGTATTGTTTTGCAAATTCAAAATCTCTTTGATCGTGTGCAGGGACGCACATAATAATTCCTGTTCCATATTCAATAAGGACAAAATTTGCGATGAAGAGAGGTATTCGTTCCCCAGTTAATTGATTCTTACAATATGCTCCTGTAAAGATCCCTTCTTTTTTGGTTCCTTCAGAAATCCTTTCCAGATTGGTTTGCTTTTTAATTCTATTAATAAATTCGACCGTCTGTTTTTCGTTGGGTTTTCCAATGATGAGTTTTTCTGAAAGTGGGTGCTCGGGTGCAAGACTCATAAAGGTCACTCCAAAAAGCGTATCGGGACGGGTTGTAAAAATCTTTAAACTTGTCTCATCACCGATTGGATCTTCGAGTGGAAAATCCACTTCTGCACCGATACTCTTCCCAATCCAATTCTTTTGCATTGCTATCACTTTTTCTGGCCAACCCGCTTTCAGCTTTTCAAATGATTCTAGGAGTTCTTCTGCATAATCTGTAGTTTTGAAAAACCAACCTTCCATTTCTTTTGATTGGACCTCT
The DNA here is from genome assembly GCA_027717645.1 of Desulfobacterota bacterium AH_259_B03_O07. Classification (GTDB taxonomy): domain Bacteria; phylum Desulfobacterota_D; class UBA1144; order Nemesobacterales; family CSP1-2; genus JALLOG01. The sequence goes on along the minus strand of JALLOG010000015.1, from coordinate 36,981 downwards.
GAATTACATCGCCAGCAACGTCCGTCTTCCACCTGCTCATTTGCCAAGACTGTTTGACAAGATGGGCACCAGTTAACAACCGATTTCCTTTTATAAGCGAGCCCCCGTCCCAGCATCCTTGTAAAAACCATCTGTTCCCATTTGTAATATGAAGGCTCACAAGTGGCGAATTCCCTTTTCCAATCGTAACTGAAACCCAGCCTCTTGAGCTGTTCTCTCATCTGATCCATGTTATCGTATGTCCATTTCGCTGGATGCACACCTTGCTGAATAGCTGCGTTTTCAGCTGGAAGTCCGAAAGCGTCCCATCCGATAGGATGTAGAACGTTAACACCCATAGTCCTTTTGAAGCGGGCTATTACATCTCCGATGGTATAGTTCCTAACGTGTCCCATATGAATACGCCCTGATGGGTAGGGGAACATTTCTAGCACGTAAAACTTCTCTCTCTGAGGATCTTCTGATACCTCATATAATTTCTTATCTTCCCAAAATTTCTGCCACTTTTCTTCTATTTTTTGTGGATTGTAGCTTTTCTTCATGATTGAAAATGCTTCCCTAAAAATTTGCTGTCATTGTTGTAAAAGCCAGATATTTCAGGGACAAGATCCTTAAAAGTATTTTCTTCAATTTTCTTCTTTACTCTCTCTAACTTCTTTGTCTTGATACAAAGAAGCAAAAATCAAGGCTACCCAAAAATTTGCTAAAAATCATGAACTCCGACTAAAAAATTTAATTCGACCGCAACCCGCAAATTTTTCTATACGTCTTCGTTCCTGATTTTCTTAACGCAATTTTTGGAATGCCGTTCAAATCCTTTTCATTCTGAAAAGAACTAAACAAAATAGATCTATTCATGAAATTGTGAGAATTTTGTCTACGAAATATCTAACATCTACAATTGTGAGCATTTGAGAAGAAACTTTATCTTAAATGTCATCGCGAGTGTAACGAAGCGATCTCTTGATTGCCTTTTAGGTGGCTTCGGAACATATTCATCGGGTATGTTACCAGATCATAAGCTATTGATAGTCGTTGCGACTTTCAATATTTTAAATAAACGTCGATTCGGTTTCAAATAATTGTTAAACTAGACTTATTCTAAAATAACAGCTAATTATTTTTTCCCATTTGCCTATGATATTATTACTAAGACTTAAACTTTTATAAAACAGGGATGAGCATAGAAACGGAGTTAAAGCAGATCTTGGAAGAACTAAGAAGATACTTTGAATTTCAAAAATCTCTTGGTCTTGAGGGGATGATTTTGGAGAAAAATCTTGAGCGAGAGGATCATGTTAAAATTTCAATACAAGAAATACCAGAGCCTAAAACTCAAGCTTCCGAAGACACAATAAGTGCTAATGTTCAGCTAAATATCTTTGATTCTCGATCTAAAGGGCTGACTCTCGAGGAAATCAGAGAGGAAATTGGTGATTGCACCAGGTGTAAACTACACGAGGGGAGGACAAACATAGTTTTTGGAGAGGGAAATCCGAAAGCAAGGCTGGTCTTTGTTGGAGAGGGTCCCGGGAGGGATGAAGATCTGCAAGGAAAACCCTTTGTTGGCAGGGCAGGGCAATTACTTTCCAGAATCATTGATGCAATGGGTCTAAAGCGCTCTGATGTCTACATCTGTAATGTTGTAAAGTGTAGACCCCCAAGTAATAGAAGCCCTGAGCCTGATGAGATTGGGACTTGCGTACAGTTTCTTTTTAAGCAGCTAATGGCCATAAACCCTGAAATTATTGTCTGTCTTGGAAGCATCGCCGCCCGATCGGTTTTAAATACAAAGGTCAAGCTTGGGGATTTAAGGGGGAAGTTTCATAATTATGGGACTTCGAAGCTAATGGTTACCTATCATCCCGCCGCACTATTAAGAAACCCTGGATTCAAGAAACCTCTCTGGGATGACATGCAAGTTGTGATGAATGAACTTGGTATATCTAGATCGGGCGATTAGCTCAGTGGATAGAGCACTGGCCTCCGAAGCCAGAGGTCGCGGGTTCGAATCCCGCATCGCCCGCCATTAACTTATTCTTTGGTTATCGTAAGTTAAGTCAATAATCTCAGAATCGCCTTTGTCTTCGATTTTGGCTTTAGTGTCCAAATAGGTGTCCATAGTCTCAAATTTCAGTCCCTTTTCAAGCTTTGAGATCGCTATTTTCTTAGCTTCTTCATGTGTATGACTATAGCGTTTTAGCATAGATATATCCCTATGCCCCGAGATCGACATAACCGTTGCAAAGTCTTCCTTCTCCCTCACAATCAAATTTGATATAAAGGTATGTCTTAGATCGTGAAACCTGCATTTTTCTATACCTGATTTTTTTAAAGCGTTATTCCATACTGTTTTCCAAACAGTCACATGTGTATAGGGTTTGCCTTCATGTGTGGTAAAAACGTAATCGGTTTCAGAGCTTTTCTTCAACTCTTTTAATGTATTCATCAACATTCCCGAAACAGGTATGGATCGAGCTTCGTTATTTTTACTCTCTACAACATGTATATAACGATCCTCAAAGTCAACATCTTCCCATCTTAGCTTTGCTATTTCTCCCCTTCTCATCCCTGTCATGTAAGCACATAAGAGAATGGGTTTAAAATGCTTTGACGCTGAGTCATAAAGCTTTTGAAATTCCCGATCCTTCAATACTCTAGGCTTAAAATTAGGGACTTTTAAAAGTTTAAGTCCTTTAAGTGGATTAGAACTTATAAACTTCCATTGAACAGCAAGATTAAACATTCTTCTTAGTATCCCTAACTCTTTATTTATGGTTTCAGGTTTTCTACCTATGGATTTTCTATTTGATTTGTATTGTTCTACATGCCATAAATTGATGCTATTAATATTTTTACCCTTAAAAACTGAAAGCAACGGTTTTGAAGCTGAAATATCCCTCTCAGGCGCCTTATGGTTATCTTTAGCCCATTGCAAATACATATCCATAAGTTTTTCAAATAAAACTGGTTTATCAGTTTGTGCAATGTCAAATTTGCCCTCTGCTATTTGAGCCTTTCTGATTGATAGAGCCTTAATGGCATCCTGTCTATTTATGTGATTAGGATCAACCCCGGGTATGGTTACTGTTTCTCTTTTTCTCTTACCATCTGGTTGATAATAATCTATGTACCACCTATTATCTTTCTTATATACTCCCATTTATTTTTTCCTCCTAGTCTTTATTTTTGTATCTATCGATATATCTTTTAACAAACCTTCTTTCTTCATACTTTGATGAATCCAATAACGAATCAACTCTGAAGCCGTCGTTAAGTTCTCTTCAGCATAATTGGTTATATACTCAAGTTCCTTTTCATGTAACCAAACATGAAATAATTTAGTTCTTATTCTTTTTTGTCTCATGTATATATATATTATAGTTACGTTACTTTATTTGTCAATAGCTTTTAGATAAAATATTATAGCTATTGACATAATGGTCGGAGATAAGTAATATCGATTCTCTGAAGTTTAGGTATATATACTCATAAGCTAGAGTGCAGCTTAATGGCAACTAAGACTAAAACGCGGTTTCAAGGTAAAGAGGTTGAAGCCTTAAATCTAAATTTTGAGGTGAATAAAGAAGGATGGAATGAATACACGACCGACGATGGGTCTGTTGTAAAAGTTAAACTTGTTGTAACTAAAATTCTTAGGGTTGAAGATCAGTACTCTCAAGATGGGGATCCAATCTATATGATACAATCAGGGAATGTAGTGACTGCAATAGTCCCAGAGGAACTTAAAAAAAAAGTAAACTAAAATAACTTTAGAGAGACATAAGAGTTATGAGAACATTTATTGCAAACGATACACCTATGGAAGGCTTTTCCAAGGTAGTCACTTTCTATCAGATTATTGCCCATGAAATTACTAGTGAACAAGACACCTCAAATTCTAATGAAGGGAGTATAATCGGAGCTTTTGTAGATCCTCTGACTCTTATTAAACGCTATTGTGAAGATGAAGTACAGGAGAAGATTTCACTTCTCCAAAATATTCATTTAAAAAATGTATTAGTTTTAATCACTTGCAATTCATTTAGAGAATTTAATAAAAGAAAAGAATACTATGAACTTAAAACTATATTTTGGCAGGACATTGAATTACCTAGTTGGGAAAAATTCATATTAGAAGTTTCTATGGACTTATCAACGTTTGAAGAGGAAAGTAAATTATGGGATGAGGTAGTAAAAATCGTAAATGAATCTTTAAATGAATATCAAAGAGAATCTGGTGTTACAAGCGATATTATTTATAATCTGAGAAAGCAAATTGGAACTTCTATAAATGTAATACAGAAAAAAAATGATTAGCCATAAAAGTTTTTTAGAAGTCGCAGAGAAATTATTAGAAAATGGTACGTCCGACGATTCGGCTTTTCTCAGAAGCTCAATAAGTAGAGCCTATTATTTTGCTTTTCATCACGTCAGAGAAAAATTGAAGAATAATTCAAGGATTGGAAGTACATATGAAAAAACAGATAACGTGGAACATCACAGAATTAACGTCGAATCGCTATACAAGCTCAACCATAGCGATATTGCTGATAGACTTGGAAACTTAAGAAGAATGAGAAATAATGCAGATTACGAATTAGATAGAGACTTAAATAGATCAACGGCCGAAAGATTGTTAAAGCATGCAAAATGGATTTCAGCTAAGGTTGATAGAAGAATTTAGATTTAACACACCTAAACTGTACCTATATATTCTTGAAATGTTTCTTGTCTTATCTATAGCATGATAAAATGGTAAATTTATTATATGAAAGAATTATCCAAATCTTTACCAAAACTATCAGATTTCCCACCTAAATTGACAAAAATACTCAAATATTAGCCCAAAAATGGGGTAAATAATATAACTTTTAGTGACACAGGTAAGCACATTTATATTGATTAAAATAGGTTTAATTGTCAGAGGTACTATTATAACGTAAAACATAATAGAATTATGGATTTGAGCCATTACAATCATAGGCTAGATCCTATTAAAAATAGCAGTTATTAGGTTACTTTAGGCTAACTTTAATATCACATAAAAGGGCTATCTCAGGGGAAATTGGGGTCACAAAAACTGGTTACCGTATGCAATGTAGCCTTTCTCTTTATTCAATTCACAAGTATAATATAACTTGTGAAGGAAATAGCTAAAAAAGATATAAATATTAGGGATTTCCCCCCAATTCTGCGAAAAGTTCTCAAATATAAGCTCGATAATGGCCAAGAAGTTATTACTTTTAAGGGTATATGTAATAAACTAAATATCAATTTTGATAGCTTTAAGGCAAACAAGTGGAAATATAAGATAAAACATAATAAAGACATGGATTTGTACTTAGATGAACATAGGATGGATGTTATTAAAAGAGGTACCTTTGATACGTATCAGAGTATTACTTTACAGGCACAAGAAGGGAAGTTAGGACAACAGAAGCTTGTAGCTGAGCTGAGAGGCGATATAAAGAATAAGCTTGAAATAGATCACAAGGTAGCTGGCTTGGTTTATTGCTTTGGTCCCAATCCTTCAGTAATGCCTGAAGACTTAAAGGAAAAAAGGAAGAAGCAGAAACCAGATGGTGTTCAAATAATAGATGTGGACTTAGATGACTAAAGGAAGTATAGTGAATATAGGCTATCTCAGGATTGATTGCCTTGAAATATTTTAATAAGGCCTCATCATCACCGGACGGGTGTTTGTTCGACATAGGCGATGGGTATTCACCCGTCTCTCCCCCTTGATATAACGTCCGTTAATACCTATGTAAACTCACCACCTTAAATATACTAATCACAAGATGTAGTGTTAGTTGTCAGGGTCTGATAAGGCACATACTGTAAACTCGTCGAATTTGTAACCTACTTAAATTATTACATTCTTTTTCATGGCTTAATTTACCCTCAATTATCGTAGGTTCATGGTTATTATTGATACAACCGTCATGGTTAATTAATCCCACTTAATAGTTAAATCATCTATAATTATGGCCTAATTCCAGTAAATCATTGACAATTCTAAACATTTTACTGTTAACAGCCCATCTGGTAAGATTAGGCAATAGCACAATATATGGTGTTCAGGTCATTGATAATTAACCTAATCATTAGCTGGAGTTACAACACCCCTCGATTAGTTCTTTAGAATATCCCCAATATCATATAAATACATAGGCATGGTATGCGTTACATATGCCCGTATTGAATCAGATAGTTATAATTTATTTATAGCTTAGGACTTTCATAAACACATTTAAATATATCTAATGAGGGGTGGGGGGGTATGTAGCAGCTAATTAAGGCACGGGGAGGGGGTATACCCCTAGGGGTTGCCAAACATCCATATCCCCCAACGCTTTTTATGTATACCCCTTGATTAGGGATAAAATAACTGAGGTATTGCTATTTGTATTTGTTATAGCCTTCACCACCAACTCATCCCAACTCGTGGTATATTTTATTTGAAGTTCGTGTTTACACAGGGGGTATAACTTCTCTTTAGAAAGGATGGCAAATACGGGAAATTAATCTCACACTACATTATTATTTTCTTAAGCTATACTTTTAGCTAAATCAAATAATATCTCAAAGGGGGGAGAAAATATGAAAGGCATTAAGTTTTTTTTAGTTTTACCCTTATTGCTATTTTTAGCATTTGCCCTTGGGTGTGATAGTGATAATGATGGTAAGGCTCAGGATGATGTAGGAGAGCCATTGAATGGGTCTGAGCGCTTTGTAGACAACGGTGACGGGACTGTGACGGACAATATGACAGGGCTTATGTGGGAGAAGAAGGTGGCAGGTTCCGGTTGTCTGCACTGCGTAGATGATGTATTAGGCTGGAACACTTCGATGAGTGACTGGATCAGCGAGGTGAATGGACCAACGGACGATAGTACTGGCAGTACTCAGAGTGGTTTGGGCGGTTTTACGGACTGGCGTATACCGACTCTGGCGGAGTTGCTGACCATTCTTGATTTGAGCGAGGGTATGTGTGGCCCTGGGACTGGCCCTTGCATCAATCCGATTTTTGGCCCGACTATCGAAACCGGCTACTGGACGTCTACTACGCTCGCCAGCAACGCCTCCAACGTGTGGGGCGTCAATTTCTTCATTGGTGGCGTGGCGGAATTCAGTAAGAGCTTCGGCGACAATGTTCGTGCGGTGCGTACCATAGGTCCGTGATTGGTCATTTGGTTATTTGAGAATTTGATCATTTGTCAAATGGGGTTGGGCGCTACCTTCAGTAGGAGACACGTTCTCATCCTCGATTCATACCTCGATTAGAAAACAGTCTCAGACCCAACGTCTAACGTACACTCCAAGCCGGTGGGAGGGTAACCCTCCTTCCGGCTCTTGCTCATAAAGCCGGATATACTTACACTCCTACTTTTCCAGACAGGTTCTCTTATTCTGAGTATGTTCATATTAGGTACAAGTCACAGTGCAGATTCCATCAATACAGCACTCTAAGCACGTTAGCTGCCCACCAGGAGTCAGTATAATATAGGTTCTACAACCATCCTGTGCATAAGCAAAGGTAACTAATACAGCTATTAGGATAATAGATGCTAATATAAGTTTTTTCATATTCTTCTTAGGCTGCTTTAATGGATATTCGGAAGTGTTCGAGGGTTTTGTTTTGCATGGTCATGATTCTTTAATTTAAGAATAAACTCTCACATGATTTTTAGTATTGGAATATTTAATTTAATTATTATTTTAATAAAATGTTTATTTGCTATTATGATGAAACTGGTGATGATGGTTATCCAGAATATACAACTCCTATTTTTGTTCTAACTGGCTTATACTTGCATCATCGACAATGGAACGAGGTATATAAAGATCTTTTTGATTACAGAGAATATTTAAAAAAGGCATATAATTTCCCACTCAGATTAGAATTTCATACTAGAGATTTTATTTTAAATAAAAGGCCATATGATAAGTTAGAAATGTCAGATTCTCAGAGAATTTTTATTATCGATTTGCTAGTGGGTCTGATTTCACAATTAGATGTAAAATTAATTAATGTTGTTATTAATAAGCCACTAATCTTCTTAGATAGCTATAAAGTATTAGACAAAGCTTTAGATTTTTCAATCAATCGAATAGAAACCGATCTTTCAAAACTAGAATCACCCAAAAAACCTCATTTTATAATTATTACAGATGATGGTAGAGTCGGGATAATGAGGCAGACAGTAGAGAGAATCAAGGAATACAATCCTATCCCATCTAAATTTCAATCTGCAGTACGAGATATACCCATAAGGTTATTAATTGAAGATCCGTTGCCAGTAAGCTCTAAGCATTCTAATTTTATTCAGGTTTGTGATTTAGTCTCATTTATTGTTTATTCATATTCTCTCTTGAATTTAGGAGTAGGAAAACGTCATGCACGGACACCGTCAGTCATTGATTTGATGAAGTTAGAAGGCTGGTTAGATACTTTAATACCAAGTTTAAATACGGATGCTTCTAATGAAGATCCTTATGGAATTGTTTACCACCCTAAATGAAAAAACTCCACCTACTAACTCATTCGAGGTTTCAGTGGATCAATAATAATATAAACTCTTAGTTTACGTGCGTCAAGTTCGATTTTATAATTCGCACATACAAATTTCTCACCATTCTCTTCAAAATTAAGATAAAAGCATTTGAGACATAAGCCTTCTAACACGATCCGGTTAAGATCTGTTTTGTTCCTCATATAGGTTTTTTATCTCTTCATAATTATCGGATTCAGAAGTTATAATCTGAATAATTGGCTTGCCATTTTCATCGGGTGTCTCTATTTTAAATTGGGGTCCATAGGGAGTGTCCCTTATTTGGTCAATTTTTGTTTGTTCTGTTGATAAATTATGATTTTCCTCTTCCTTTGATGTCTCACCGATTGCACTTTCTTCTTCCGTTGCTGTATTTTGTAAACTACTACACTTGGTATAAAAATTACGAATTACATCTGATTGAAAAATAGTGACACGATTACTTTCCTTTTTTCTTTCCAATATCCTCAACATTGATAAGTCTTCAATTATCCGACGGAAGTACCGACTTTCTTCGCTATATCCTAGCTTACGTGCTAAATCTGTGGCGTAAATACCCTCTTCAGGTACTGCCTCTATGATTTCTCTTTTTATTGAAGGGATATTATCCAAGGCGACCCTAAACAAGATGTTGATATGATCATTTGTTGGGATGTTTACATTATCAATTAGACATAAGCCTTTAACGAGACTTTTTAGCTGCTTAGCTAGTCTCATTGAGGATTCTTTGAATGGTTTGACTAGAATTTCCTCTCTGTTGTATGAATCCCTAACTACTATAGCACGTGTATAGGAAATGAATTTGGAACAGACTTTAATCATATTTAAATTCTCATCACTCAATTCAATTTTTTCATTTAGAGCATCATATAAACAATCCTTCAAAAGCTCGTCCACCGAATTTTGTAAGCAATCTCTAGCAAAGTGAATTGAGTCACTTTGGTCAGATAGAGCCTTATCTATCGCTAAATCTTCATTTTCCTCAGATATATCATTTATTCGGCAGATTAAGAACCTTTCTCCCAATACTTTGAAGATCTCTCCATACTTTTCTATAATTGGAGTGCAGGCCCCTATTACGCCAATTTTCCCCTTCCAATCTATTACGACTCCATTTCCGAATGTTTTAAAAAACCTCCCATCATAAATTTCTCTAAGCTGTGAAAAGATTTCTCCCCTTTCAGTAGGGTGGAGTTCAAGAATTGTAGTAAGATCCTTTAGAAAAATTAATCCAAACCCACCGATTCTAGATAATAAGGATGCGTTCTTACTGTTTTTATCCCCCGAAGCTAAGGTTTTAGACGTAAAGCTGGAGATATTCCAAGCAAATGGACTTCCACCTATAGATATTATGATTTCGGTCTTTGCAGATGATGGAGGAGCGACAACTAGTAGCCATGTTGGATCATCATCAAAGTAATTACCAACTGTACTTGCCAGTGCTAATTTAAAAGCATATTCAGTGTCGGAGGTAACATATAAAAACTTCTTTGCCTCATTAATAACATCCTGAAAAGTGACATTACTTTTTATATAAAGATCTCCACCAGAATTTAGATAATTTCGTAGGGTGTCCCGAAAATGCCCCCCCCCACACACAACTATGATCTTTATCCTTTTTTTTACGACTATTCCTTTTATTTGCTATGGGGGGGTCAAAATCGGGACAGTCTATACCAACATAATCTGCAAGATACCTTAAGGCCTCTTTAAAATTAAGATTTTTGATCTCCATTATCAGAGAAATGGGGTTGTATCCCCTGCCCGTATGGTAGTCCTTAGCTCCCGCAATATCGTTCCAGACTGTAAAGGAAGGATGATTATCAGGGGGGTGTAAGTTACAATTAAATAGCCAGTACTGGCCCTTATCTTGACCTATCCAACCTTGGTCTAACAATAATTGTGAAAACGTAATCTTGGGGATTAAGTCTTTATCTATAAACTCATTCCATTTTTCATAATTTGGGTTAGATGCAATTATTTTTTTAACTGTCTTCTTATCATTCTGAGCTTGAATTTCTTTTGCTTTCTCGAATATCTTATCAACATCTAATGACTTAGAATTTCTATTAATTTCTAGGAAAGATGTTTGTACTTTTCTCTCATGGTTATATGAACCAATGAGTCTTTGTAATCCTGCTACATCAAATCTACTTGGGTCTGCTCCTATAGGATTTATTATCTCACCTGTCTTATGATCTTTCTCTATTAAGGCTCCATAGCTGCGGAAAACTAATTTAAGAGCTTCTCCGAAGTGTTTTTGCTCGTGGGGGGGTATTTCTCGGGACAGTCTAATACCTACTTGTCCTCCTCCGCCGGTATATGCTAAATATAGTGGTCTGCAGTTATATATTGGATTGATTCTTGTAAGAAAATCTTCAATATGTCCTTTTACTACTTCTTTCTGTATCGATTGCCCCTGCTCCCTTGATTTTTTATGTTCCTCTTCATTTTCAATATCGAATACATGAACTAACTTACCTCCACAATCAGAAGATGACGCTCTTGCACTAGCCCCTTCCTTCTTTGTATCACCTATGCGTAGTGAATTACCAATGGATAGATTTAAATTAGAGAACTTTTCTAGCTTCTCTAAATCCTGTTTTGAATTAATCCATATGGCATTATCAACTTTCCTAGTACCATTGGCGAAACATGCTGTTTCTATAAACTCGCTATTTTTAAATTTGCGGGGGAAAAGTAGTTGGATATGTGTACTTATTGTCTTTAAATCATGAGTCATTGTGTACCTCTACTGCTTTTCTCTTGCGATTAAATTCAATTCCATAATCGTTGCATACACTATCAAATGGAATTTTTTCTTTTATAATTTTAAAAATATCCATGGCTCGGAACACAATTGATTAATTAATATCGTCCTTTATAAGTTGGCGAATATAATCCTCGATCAATAAGTTTCTTTGATCCGCCCGATCTGAGAGTTCGCAAGCGGTTTCCAGGTCTAATTCGATTTTTACTTTATATTTAGGTTGGGATATAATATTCCGACTGTTTTTATTCCTATTAATAGGCCCGAATGTGGCTGCTACCACACTCGGGCATTTTCTTTTTTTAATCATTTTTCGCCTCATCAATATTTGGTTCTACATCAAAACTAGAAAGCCAGGATTCCAGGCGGTCTGTAGGTAGATATATTTTTCTGCGAACCCGTCTAAAGGGTATTAACCGCCTTGCTATGTATCCTCTTAAAGTCCATTCAGGAATATTATAAATCTCAGAAGCTTCTTTCACTGTGAGTTGCTTCGGTAAACCATTCATTAGATTGCCTCCTTTTACTCAGTTTTAATAAACTGTAACAAAAGGTAACAATTCCATCATAGACCAAAGGTTAGACTTCTAACCTTTTATCATTAAGAAACTCTAAGGTGGGAACAAATACAATTAAGTGTTTAATTCTTCAATGGCTCTATCGTGAAGATTGAGGATCGTTTTATAAGCGACTTTTGCGTGTTTTTTACCCTTTTTGTTGGCTTTTAATTTTCTTTTTTTGGCATTCTCTTTACAGAGTGAACAATTATTTTCATTTTTCCATGCAATATAGCTCGCTGTTATATTAGGAATTGAATTGATTTTAAATTCATGTTGAACAGTTGTTTCTGAAATTTTGTCACCCAATTTTGTCTCAATTGCTTTTTTAATATCAGCAGCTTTTTTTCCTGGTTCTGTAAACATTCTATGAAGGATTGCTCTTCCACTATCATCATCTTTAAAAAATTCCTCAATATATGGTTGATCCACACCTTTGTAACGGTTTTTGAGATTTGATTCAAAAATACTTTCAATCTTATTCCAATAATCAGTAAACTCTTTGGCATTCTCGTAATTTATGGATCTATCGTCTCCCTGATAAGTTGGGATTTTATGAGAAAAATAATTACCACATTCTATTTCGTAGTATGCTTTATTTTCGAGAATTAAGGCATTGCCTATATTTCCTAAAAGTCTCTTAGCTTCATCGATAACCTCTTCGGTTCCTAACTTGAAAAAGCATATGTCTTGCCAGTATTCTATCGTCACCCATACAACTGTGTGCACATCAATCTCAGTTGAATCGAAATGATACGTCAGATCATCCTGAGTCAATCCTCTACCTTGAAGACAATACGCATCCTGTTTAATAGCTTTGAACAAATGCTTCGGATCTTCCGTCTTTAGGTAGTCTTCAAGACGAGCATGCAATTCTTCATTGATAAGTTCAATCTTTTTCCCTCTGAGTACACGAGGAAAAAGATTGAACTTCGGTTTACTAGAGGTGTCCAAGGAGGTGTCTGTATTGTCTCTTTTGGTACGGATTGGCTTCCGTTTGGACATAGACTTAATATGATGATTAAGTCCTTTAGTTTCAAGGGATTATCTCTTAGTATTGAGTTGTATGGGTTGGCATTGAATTAATACCAAATCGCCCTTTCAAGGCGGTAACAGGGGTTCAAATCCCCTCGGGGACGCTTATAATTTTTCCAAAGATTACATCAACTTACAAGACACATACCATCTATACTTCCAATTTCCCATAGACCTGCCTAACTATTGCCTAACCAAATTTACTCTAGTTGCTGACTCCTCTAGTTCAAATTCTTGGAGGAATAAGCAATGGCAAGCTTAGTATATAATCACAAATCATACTATGCTGTATTTAGTGTATCTGGTAAAAAGAAATGGATTAAGATTGGTAGAGTAGATAAGAAAAAGGCTAAGCAAATTCTAAGGAAGCTAGAAATTGAGTTTACTAAAGATAGGTTGAACCTAGAAGAAGTAAAATCTATTACATTATATGAGTTTATAGATGAATACATTGAATTTGCCAAGACCAATAAATCCATAGCCACTTGTAAAAGAGAATTAGAGATCATGCATATCTTAAAATCTAATCTTGGAGATATTCCACTTCAAAAGATAGACACACAGAAGATAGAAGAATACAAAACCAATAGAATCTCTCAGTTTATTCAAAAATTTTCCTCCCTTAATATCTTCTGAATAGCTACTGAGTTTGCTATCAATTCACTCCTCAGCAGCGACTGTAAGACAAGATATTGATTCTACTGTATCACGTGACGACTTTGCACACCTGGATTTTCCTGTAAGGGTTAGAATCTTCTGAGAAATATTCGATTATCCATATTATGGAAGGTAATACGGCAAGAATAAGGTATCAATTCAAACTAATACTGATAAACTAAAAAAAGCAAATTTTATAAATTTAACTTCAATTGATAAGCTAAATGAGCATTAGTAGTCGAGAAACAAAAGCTGTTATTACTGTAAGTCTAATCATCTCTCTCCGACTACTAGGTATTTTTCTAATACTTCCCGTTTTTAGCGTGTATACGATAAATTACCCAGGTGCAAATCTAACACTTTCAGGGGTAGCATTTGGCATATATGCCCTTTCTCAAAGTCTTCTTCAAATACCGTTTGGTTGGGCTAGCGATATTTTTGGCAGAAAAAGGATTATTCTTATCGGTCTTTTTCTGTTTTCAATTGGTAGTATTGTTTGCGCTCTAGCTGAAAATATAAACCAATTGATTATGGCCAGAGTTATTCAAGGAAGCGGAGCAATTGGTGCGGTAGCGATTGCATCTTTGGGTGATTTAACTCGATCACATGTCCGTGCTCAGGTTTTTACTATCACAAGTATCATAATTGGTACTTCCTTTATTATTGGCTTCATCGCCGGGCCCTTCCTTGCGGCCGAACTTGGGTTTGATAGTTTGTTCTACTTACTAGGAATTTTAGGATTCATTGCCATCATAGTAACAGCTTTATTCTTTCCTAAAATTGTAGAAGCTGAACAAAAAAACTACATACAGCGTCTTTTTGTTTTTATATATAATTATGAACTGAAACGACTATATGTCGCTTCTTTTATCATGTCTTTTACTCTTAATATGTTCTTTTTTATTTACCCCTTAAGCTGGATTTCCCTAGGTTTAAACCGATTTCAACTTTGGAAGATTTATCTAATAATTCTTCTTCCAAGTGCTTTAATCGTTTTCCCATATATAAGGTACGCCGAAAAACGAGACAAATTACAATTGCCCACTTGGATAGGTTGGGTCATTTTACTATTTAGTTTCCTTTTTTATTTAACTGGTGGGATTCACAAATGGGTACTTTTCGCATCTGGTATTGCTTTCTTCTTGGGATACACCTTATTCCAATCCATACTTCCTGCTTTTTTAACTCAGAGGGTCCCAGCAGAGAGCCGTGGCGCAGCTAGTGGTTTTTATAATTTTTCGAATTTTCTTGGTGCATCCTTAGGTGGAATGCTCGTAGGTTCTCTCTACAATTTAAACCAACATATCCCCTTGATCGTTGTGCTATTCGTACTAATACTGTGGTTATTTATAGGGTTACCAAGGCAACCAGACACCGATTAGAAAAGTTACATTTATTATAGAATTCTAAATTAAAGATTAACATACCGGATCCTTATCATATAAATGCAAAACAGCTACCACCAATAGTTGCACAATATCCTTTTTTGCACCCAATGTGTGCAGAAGCATAATATATCAAAGAAAAGAAGGGGTCAAAAGAAAAGAAGGGGTCAAGTCTACAATTGACAATACTTTCTGAGCTCTATAAAATAGATTTAGGAGATTTACTATAATGGC
The DNA here is from genome assembly GCA_027717645.1 of Desulfobacterota bacterium AH_259_B03_O07. Lineage (GTDB taxonomy): Bacteria > Desulfobacterota_D > UBA1144 > Nemesobacterales > CSP1-2 > JALLOG01. The sequence continues at coordinate 21,785 of JALLOG010000015.1, read as the reverse complement.
TAGACCCCTTCGTATCCAATATCCTGGAGCCTGGTACCACGTAATGAATCGGGGTGCTTCACACCAAAAAATCTTCTTTGATGACGAGGATAGAATTGATTTCCTTGACCTATTAGGTGAGACATCAAAAATGTGGAGAATCCAGGTTCATGCATTCTGCCTTCTAGATAATCAATGATTCACACCCCTTTAGGCAATCTCTCCCGCTCCATGAGGTATGTAAACGGAATATACACTCAACGCTTTAATCGCAAACATGTAAGTGATGGTCCAATCTTTAGAGGACGATTCAAATCAATTTTGATTGATGCTGATTCATATTCAATGGAGGTCATGCGCTACATTCACCTCAATCCTGTCAAGGCCAATATAGTGGAGACCCCTGAAAAATATCCTTGGAGTAGTCACTATGCTTATCTGATGAAGCGACCATCTTTTAGCTGGTTAGTAAGAAATGAGGTGCTCGATCGTTTTGGAAAAAGGTGGAGCCATAGAATAAATCGGTATAAAGAGTTTATAGACAGAGGTATACCCTCAGATATTGATGAGTTTTATGACAAGAAGAAGACACCTTTTATACTTGGAAGTGAGTCATTCAAAGATTGGATAAGAAATAAGTCACAGAGAACAGTCGAAGAAGACTATGAGATTCCAGAAGCAAAGACTCTTCACTACGATCTTAGTGCAGACCAAATTATTGATATTGTCAGGAAAAGCTAAGGAGTTGATATAAGGACACTAACAAGATTACATCGAGGGAAATGGAATGAACCCAGAGATATTGCAATATATCTATGCCGGAAGGAGTGTGGATTGACGCTAAAAAATATCGGTTCTAAATTTGAAATCCAGGCATATACTACTGTAAGCATGTCTTTGAGGCGGGTAGAGAAGATATTATTAAAAAATAAGTCATTCCAAAGACGACTGAATGAGATAATCAAAAAATTACATAGTTGAATCTGTAAAAGAATTGCCAATTGTAGACTTGACCCCTTTGAATCTTGTGTCGTGTGGTTCTTCGTTTTTAGATTTATCTTTTTTCATTAGTTGCCTTTAACATTGATAATCTGTTTCAAAGTATGCTTGATTTCTACAAGCTCTTTGCTATGTTTCATAACATCATCTATATCTTTATAAGCAGATGGTATTTCGTCTAAAAATTCTTTGGAATGTTTTACTTCTACGCCTTTAAGTTCTCTTTCAAAATCCTCCATAGTAAATCTTCTTCTAGCTTCTGTTCGTGAGAATCTACGACCTGCTCCGTGTGGTGCAGAATGATAAGACATTTTGTTTTCTAAACCTGAAACGATATAACTTCTTGTACCCATAGAGCCAGGAATGACGCCCAACTGGCCTTCCTTCATCTGTATCGCACCTTTCCTTGTAAGCCATACATTCTCTTTGAAGTGGTTCTCCTTTTGAGTAAAGTTATGATGGCAATTTATACGTTCTATTTCTATCTCTTGTTGATGTCCGTTTTCTCCGTAAAATGTATAACTCAATTCTGTCATTACTCTATCCATCATTTCTTCTCTATTCAAAAGAGCAAACTTCTGAGACCATAAAAGGTCTTCTACATAATCAGTAAATTCTTTCATAGATTCAGGTAGATATGCTAAATCCCTATCTACAAGTTGAATATGCATGTCAGACATAATCTTTTTAGCAATCTTAATATGTTTTTGTGCTAATTGATTTCCTATTCCTCTTGAACCTGAATGTAATACAACCCAAACTCTATTTTTTTCATCAAGACAGATTTCAATAAAATGATTTCCTGAACCTAAACTGCCTAAATGATACTTCCAAGATACCCTCGTTAAATTTTGATAATATGGTTTTTCATCCTTTTCAAGTTCTTCAATTCTTCTTTTCGCAGAAGTTGTTATTTTTTGATTATAAGAACCTGCACTCAATGGTATTCTTCTTTCGATCCCTACACGGATTTTTTCTAAATCATCAGGCATATCTTCTGCATTGAATTTTGTAAGAACTCCTATCATCCCGCATCCAATATCTACTCCAACTGCCGCAGGTATCAAAGCACCTTTTGTAGCAATCACTGAACCAACGGTAGCACCCTTCCCCAAATGACAATCAGGCATTACCGCTATATGTTTAAAGATGAAAGGCATTTTAGCTATATTAAACAATTGATCTTTTGCCAATGCCTCAATTTCTTCTTCAGGTAAAAATGTTATTATTTTGTCGTGTATTTTATTCATAGCTCATATCCTCATTTCCCTATTGGTGGACATAGAAGTATAAAGGGGTTTTCCCAATATCGCCACTTGTGCTTTCCCAAAAAACATAAAATCATTTTATACCACGGCAGATATCTATAATCTGGGATTTTGATAGGATTTTTATTATCAGAACTATCCCAGTTCCTTAAAAACAAACGTACTATAAATAAACAAAAGAAAGCCATTGAAAATGAGTTGCTTACTAATAAAGGTTTTTTTCAACAAAAAATTGATATTTTAGAACAATTGATGGGCAGTTTAAAGAACAAACAATTTTTAGACACCTAAATACGAAATATTATTCTAAGGCTGTTTGGTCTGTGACTTCAGTAACTATAAATATAATACGATATCTTAAGTTTCAGATTAGAAAAGGTCGCCGTTCTGAGACAACAAACTATCGGATATGTATTTTGTCAGCATAAATCAGGTTTGTTAGTAACTATACCACTTGCACCCATAACTCTTAATTTGTTAGCTTCTCTGGCATTGTTTACCGTCCATGGAAATAAGTACTTCCCACTATTCTTTACCCTTTTTATTAATTGCCTGCCAACTAATAAGTGATACGGAGCCAGAGCATCTGCATTACATTCATTTATAATTTTTAATGGATTGAACGTGTAAAGTATTATAAGACCGGTTTTTATTCTGGGCTCGAGACTTTTTATATTTTTTATTAATCTCTTTTTGAAGGAAACTACAAAAACATCATCTGTAATATTATTCTCCTTAATTAATTTAATAACCATTTCTTCAGTCCCGTATTCTTTCAATTCTATTACAAACCTTGTCTTTGTCTTAGCCAATTCTATTACTTCTTCAAGTAATGGAATCTTCTCTCCCTTTCCCGCATTTAGCTCTTTTAGTTCCTTCAGTGTCTTTTCTTTTACATAACCTTTTCCATTCGTAGTTCTATTTACCTTTGTGTCATGTATAACCACTAGACGCTCATCGACACTTAACCTGATATCGAACTCTATCATATCGGCTTTCATTTTAATAGCCTTACTAAATGATCTTAGTGTATTTTCCGGTTCGTATGCGCTTGCACCACGATGAGCTATTTTAAGAAATTGATTTTTATATGAATCATCCATAGATTTAATCCCATTTTATGCATAAACCTTTTATTTTCTAAATATCTCAAAAATTATCGCTTTTGTCAATGATATACTACGAGTTGGGATGAGTTGGTGGTGGAGACTTCTTCCTGTACATATCCATTGAAATTACACCCTTAGTGGACTTTGAGATAAGGGGTATCGCCCTAGGGGCAAGCCATATCCTCTATCCATACCAGGGCATAGAGTCCTAATCACGCTTATGACAAAAAAACTCTGGGTTAAGGCTGATATTGGAATATGAAGTCAGGAAGGACAAATCATAAAACAAAAATTATATTTATGGTTGTCATAGCAAGGGATGGATTGATATATTATCGGTGTTTATTGATATGCATTTATTCTTCCTACTTTGGTTCCTCCAAAACTTGAGGGCAATTTTCTTTTACTTGATTCATAAGTGATGAGTCCAGTTCTGCTTCATACAATGTTTTCGTACTGCAAAGTTGATCAATTGTTAATTCCTTGGCTCCCCCAAGGTCGGCTCCCACAAGGTAGGCTCCCACAAGGATGGCTCCCACAAGGTTGGCTTCTGTCAAATCTAAACGTTCACCCTCTTTATCATACTTCGCTTCACGCCTACCGATAACGATTAGTATTGCTTGAATATCAGCATCTGGTTTCAGTGGCTTTTCTTCGTCCTTCAACTGGTCTTCTTTTGATTTATTCTTATTTACTTGTTTGTTTTTGTTTGGTGTCGAAGGTGCGTTCTCCCTTACATAAGTGGTTAGAACTTCCATAATCTGCCAATGATCTCTTTCAGAATCCCTAGCAATTCGTTCAAGGGCATATATACCACCTAGGCGTACCTCTAGTATCTTATTACCTAATCTATCTTTTGCACCCAATTGATCAATCGCACCGGTAAAGAGTTCTGTGATTTGTTCTTCCTTGTCTACTCTGAGTGTTTGCCAAGAGAAAAAGAGACCAATTAGAATAGCAGCACCGCCAATGATCTGAGCTAGAGTCTTACGTGCTTCGTTTTCATTATTAAAGCGTTCTTTTTGGTCAGTAAATTTAGAAGCCTGCCACTTTGGTATCATTATCAGTAGAAAGACAAGCAGTGCTATATTAGACCAAATAATATCCAAGTCTCGTATTGTCCTATTAAAGCTGTAATCCCTTCTGTTGTTTGTGGAGGTGATACTTGGGTATAGCCTATAGTGGGGGTAAAGACGGCTAGAGTAGTGTTATATGTGGCGTAATAAATAACTTTCTTTTCTAAATTTCTATACAACTAACTAGCTTCCTTATTGATGTAATGATATTAATAAATTTAAATCAATTTATTGCATTGTCATAGTTGAATATAGAAATTACAAAAGTCAATAATCCCATTTTATACATAAACCTTTTATGCTACTAGCTTCTCACAAATAATAAGCTCTTGTCAATGAAATACTACGAGGCGGGATACGAAAGAGCTGTAGGTTTTGCGAGGGAGCTGAGGCGGGTTAATGAATCTGCATATTGGAGTTTTTGTGAAGGGTTGGAAGAGGTACTGGTACCATTGTTGATAGATGATAGAGAACTGAGGGGGTTATCTTCAACAACTAATCCACTGGAATCGGTTTTCTCAACTATACGTCTTAAGACGAGAAGAGTAAAACGCTGGAGGAATGCGAACTCCGTGATGCATTGGATATCTACAGCTTACCGTCAACAGAGGAAGAATTTTCGGAAGCTCAGGGGATACAAAAACATTGAGGAGTTGTTTAAACTTAGTTCAAGGCTTGTAAAAGCTAAAAAGAGGTTGAAGCATATAGAGCTTGAACCAGATTTTGTAAGGAGGACCGCTTAAATGTGTTTTGCCTCCTCTTACGTTAACCAACTAAAAACGGGACATAATCGTTGCCATTTGCTTCACCTTTAATAAAACTTAATTTCTACCTAATCACGAATTATGATAAAAACCCAATAAGATGAACATGATCAAAATTAACAAAATCACTCAAAATTCTCTTTAGATACTATAACTTCTTTATAACTAGCCTAACGCAACTGTGACTAATTTAGGATTTTATACATAACTAGTGCTAAATAAAGATGCAAGATCCATCAATCAAAAGGCTTAAAAATTAAATCAATGAAATATTTTCGAAGTAATGACTGAATTAATATTAGGTATATTATTAAGGAACTAAAAATAGACCTTGTCAAACTACCTGAAAAACACGATCAGGAGGTTTTCGATTGAAAAAATTATGGCTATTAAAACCAAAAGAAGATCTACCCTCCGAGAATAACCCATGGGATCCATGGTTTGGTAAATGTTTTGGATTTTTGATCTGCGCAGAGAATGAATATCAAGCTCGGAAAATTGCCGTTGACAAAGGTGGCGATGAAGGTAATGCATGGTTCGATAACAAACTTAGCTCGTGCGTCGAGTTAACTTCTGATAATGTAGATACAGGCGTTGTTCTTATGGATTTTCGTTCGGCTTGATAGGCGATAAGAGATACAAAAGAAGAGTTTGAAATTGTCCCAAGAGTTTCAAAGAATATTTAATCTGAACGGCTCTTTATTGAAAAACCAGGGTATTCGTAATTCTCCATTCGAAATTGTTTATTAATATCTTAAATAACGATCTCGTTACGATTGACTCTTCACTCGCATCAATTAGATGTTTATTAAGTCATACCGTATAAGAGATTGTCAAGATTATACACATCATATTTAGAGCTCAAGTTCAATGCTCCATTCTATTCGTAAAATTGGTATTAATAATTAAATGTAAGATATGCAACACTAGTATTAAGGAATGGGCAAAACCAGATTTCAATAAAACCCGGAGGCTTATAAACATATAAGCCCCTGGCTTAGTGGGGTAGAGGAAGAAAGAAAAGAGAGACGAAATTATATAGGCTTAGTATACAAGTAATTCGTTAAGCACACATGAAGATGAAATTAATGGTATTTAAAGGTTCTAAATGGAAAATGATAGGAATATCTAAAAATCTGTTATAATAATAAAGGAGCCCTAGGATCCTATCCTATCCACTCCACCTTACTGGCTGGATTTATTACCAGTCGGTTAACCTAGGGCTCTTAATTGTGATATCTAAATTTATACCCCTAGTTAAAATTATAGCTTTTTGAGTCCATGGGTCATTTCTTAATTTTTTTTGTAAGTAAGAAGAAAGATACTAGTAAGGTATAGTAAAACTTCCTTGATAAAAATTCTTGTTTTAGTCCTTAATCATACAACCTAAAGCTTTGTCGGGAATTGAAATAAATATAATGTTATTACGATTTTAATATAATTGAACGTTTATCAATCTATTCAGGCTGTTTACAATTACTCATTCGTGTCACGATTTTTTTGCTCTAAATTGCAGCCATAGATAGTTATCTTGCAAATATTCTCATCACCTTCAAAAAATGCCGAAGTCATCGATTTAAACGTACCCGCGACGGATAACTGGTCTCCAGGTTTAGCTAGATTAAACACATAATAATTAAAAGATGAACACAAAATTATTAGTAATAAGTCTATCAATAATTTCCATACCGATATTTCTCCTTTCTAACATAACGAGTGGATATGAGATATATAAATGGGTTGATGAGGATGGAATGGTTCATTATACAGATAACCCATCAAAAGTACCTAAAGGGAAAAGGGAAGAGGCCGAACGGATTCAAAAAACTAAGAAAGATGACTTTAGAGATGATGTAAGTCATTCAGAGTTAACTACGACTACTCCACAGCAAGAAGAGGATAGAGCCGAGGTCCCACCAGGTTACTTACGACCCTAATCCTCTAATGAACATATATATTATTCACAGAAATTGGGAAAATAGAAGATTTAACCATGCCGCTTAAACTCCACCTCAAACCTCTTTGCCAACTCTTGAGCCTTTAAGTCATAAGCCTTTGGATCATCCCATGCTTTGCTGGGATCAAGCAACTCTTTGGGTACACCTGGACATTCTTTCGGTATTTGAAGAGCAAAAATCGGCGTCTCTTTGAAACCACCTTTTTCCAACGTTCCATCTATCACCGATCTTACTAGCGCTCTGGTTTGAGGTAGGGGAATGCGCTTTCCTACACCATATGGACCTCCGGTGATTCCAGTATTTAGCAACCAGACATTTACTTTGTGCTTTTCCATCCGTTCTTTTAACATATTACCATAGAAGGCTGGAGGTCTTGGCAAAAAAGGTGCTCCAAAACAAGAACTAAAGGTTGCTTGTGGTTCGTCCACACCCCTCTCTGTTCCGGCTACCTTAGCCGTATAGCCCAAGAGAAAGTAGAACATTGCCTGATCAGATTTAAGCTTGGAAATTGGTGGAAGCACGCCAAATGCATCATAGGTTAACATGAAGATAGTCTCAGGCACTCCACCAACCCCCTTGGGAACAATGCGAGGAAGATAATTTATGGGGTAAGCTCCTCTCGTGTTCTCTGTATAAACATCGCTATAGAAGTCTATTGCGCGTGTATCAGGGTTTATCGCGACATTTTCCAATACTGATCCAAACTGCAGCGAAGCCTGATGGATCTCAGGCTCTGTCTTTGGATCTAGGTTAATCACCTTAGCATAACAACCACCCTCAAAATTAAATACACCTTCATCAAACCAGCCATGCTCATCATCTCCTATTAAATCCCTTTCTGGATCTGCGGAAAGAGTTGTCTTACCGGTTCCAGAAAGACCAAAGAATAAAGCAACATCACCCCTGGAGCCGACATTAGCAGAACAATGCATAGGAAATACACCCTGTTCAGGTAACAAAAAGTTCAATGCAGTGAAAACTGATTTCTTCATCTCTCCTGCATAGTCCGTACCGCCTATAACTGCTAACCTTTTTTCAAAATTTAATATAATGAAGGTTTCAGACCTGGTTCCATCATCTTCAGGCACTGCCTTAAAGCTTGGAACACAGACTACAGTAAATCCGATCGACTTATGAGGTAGCTCACTTGACTCCGGACGAATAAAGAGATTGTTTACAAACACACTGTGCCAAGACCGCTCCGTAATGACGCGAATTGGAATGCGATATTTTGGATGTGCACAAACAAAAAGATCCCTAACATAAAGTTCTTTTCCATCTAGATAATTAAGCAGTTTATTATAAAGTTTATCGAAAGAATCTGGTTCAATCGGCTGATTGATAGAACCCCACGAAATATTGTTAGCACTCTCCGGGTTTTTAACAATATATCTATCCTTAGGGGAGCGTCCAGTATGTCTGCCGGTGTAGGATACGATAGTCCCGCCCTGAGCTATCTTCCCTTCATCACGCCTCACGATCTCCTCATAAAGTTCAGGAATTGAGAGATTATAACGGACTGGCCCAGGGTCTTTAACTCCAATATACTCAAGGAATTCCTTTCCTATCAAAGGTTCTGTCTGCATTTACATCACCCTATTTGAATACTGAAACCAATTTAGTCTGAAGATCCAAAGTCTAAAATGGTATATGAGCATTTTCATTTTTCAAGTTTAAAATTGTCAAGTTGCTTCATATCTCTGAAAACATCTTCATAACCCGAACTGAATCGATAAGATTCAGGAATAATAATAGTCTGATTCCTAATGGATCATCGGTTCTGGCCCCAATACCTGTATATTTCCAGCCCTTAGGTTCGTAGAACCGAGTCCAAGAACAGCACCCCCTCTGAGATAAGTACTTTTGCTTTTTTGGAGGCAAGGTAATAGGGAGATAGCCGATTTCCTGTCCTATCTGAATTCCGTAATTAGACCCTAACATAGAATAACAAAGTACTTTAACTTTGATATTCCTATAGCCTAAGTTACTAGTATTTTCAATCGTTACATTGTTAATTAATGCAACACCTCCCCAAGCTACATAAAAGGACCAATCCGATATATTAATGTACCACTCGGGATGTGTAATCATTGGATTTATGGTAGTTGGCTCTTCAGATCGAGAGATTGAAAAAGATATAATAAGAATGATGATTGTTACGAAAAAAATCCGCATCGTAATAAACCCGCTCAAATTTGGCTAAACGACAAATATCTATGAACTTTAAGTATATCTATTAGAATTTATTTCAATTGTTCAAAATAATGGGCTTACGAGAGCTTTCTAGTTATTATAATTTCACGATATAAACCAGGTTCGCTATTAACCTTATCTGCTAAAGCTTTAGCTTCTATCCAATTAGATGTCTCCCCAATTTTGACTATCCTTTTTGAAGTCGCACCCTTAGCAAAGAAAATACCCGTTTCAGGATTCCATAAAAGTTGCCAATTTTCTTTCTCGAGGCCTCTTATCCAGCCAAAGGGAAAACTTACCGTCTCTTTCAACTAATTATTCTCTACTGTTACCGAAATTTAGTAAAAAAGTAAACTATATTTAGATATTTTCAATCTACTCATGAATTCATGAAACATTAAATGATACAATATGAATGAAGCTCCGTGGTCCTTATAGTAAAAAGCCGAGGTTTGAAAACCTTGGTCATCGGACCTGCTTTTAATATAGATGAGTCAGCGATCTTTTAAGAATCCTTTTCTCAAGGGAAAAGGATTAAACAGGCATTCAAAAAATTGCCAAAATCAATACCGGAAGCATTAAAAAAAGATTTAGGGTTGGGGTAGAATAAAATGCCTTTTCGTAGCGGAGGACTTTAGTCCTCCAATAGCCTGTCAATAAAACAGTGGGCGAAAAAATGGTGCAACCAACCCTATCCAGAGTTTGGTCCACGGGACTCGTGAGCTACACAATAAGTACTGAAGGTGAGTAAATCAGGCCATAACCTAACATTCTAGGGGACTTGCCTTATAACCTCCCGTATCCCCCTAGCGCCTTTAAAGATCGCTATTAAAAACCCGCATTCTTTTATTCTATCCATTCCGGTCTTTCCTTGAGACTCCGAGAATAAAAACGGATCCACAAATTCTTTCTCCAAGCTGCAGTCAGGACACTTAAACACCACGACTTCGTCGTACTTTCCTCTTGCCAAGACCACCATTTCGACATTTTCTTTCTCATAATAATAATTCCATAAATCTGCGCAGTATGACCTTTGTGGATTCGGTTTTATCTCAGGGATTTGTTCCTCTATAATTTCTTCTACCTCTATTTTAATTCTCTCCCTTTCTTCTGCAGTTGTTTCGGTCTGAGGATCATAAGCATCTTGGGATAGGGTTTTTTGAGCAGATAAGGCAAAAGAAATTATTATCAAGGGTATTGCTAACACATACAATTTTCTCATGAATTTTTCTCCTTTTACTCTAATTTTACACCCTTTTTAAAAATAATGAGTAATGTCGATTGCAATTTTACTTGTTAATGGGTATCTCACAATCGACTTATTTCCTTAAGTATACACTGACTTTCTCTTTTGAATTCATCTAACATACCCTTGGTCTCTCGATCTCCGTCTGATTTATGACTATCTAAAAATGGAGCACAAGTTATATAGATTGTTAAAAAAATTAAAAGTCCCCAAATAAACCAAACAATAAAACTAGAATTAAAAATACCGAAAACAAATTGTGAAACTAAATCTCCAGAAAAAATAAATATCGGAAACAGCAAAACTCCCTTTATCACTCTTAGAAATCTATATAAAAAGTTAAGAACTTTCCCGGAATCCTTTCCTAAACCTGCTCCTATACAGACTCCAACCAAGATTGATGCAAATAAAGGAGAAATCGGAGAAACTAGACTATATATAAACCCTGCGAGCAATCCAACGATTAAAGCTCTTTCGAGAGAAATCCCAGTCCTGACACATATCGAAAAAATTCCAGTAATACCCCCAAAAATAAGTGAATAAAAAAGAATTGATGCGAACGGAAATCCATGGGTCATTTTTGAACTAACAAAAAAGACTCCAACACCCCACAAACCACTTATAACCAATGGAAATAAAATATCTTTAAACTTGCGTTTCATCATATTTGCTAAGTATGTGAAAGGTCTGTTACTAAAGGAATGCTTTTCTGCTCACTGAGTGGATCGAGAAAACTATGCCGATAATTATGATTCCATATAAGTCATTGACTGTGCAAGGGAGGTTACTATACTAATTTGGGCCATCCTCCCTTGCCTACTATTCAGAAATCTCAGGGCAAGAATTAACGCCGATCTTATTTTTGTTGCTCCCTTGCTTCAGCTTTATACTCTTTAATTATCTTCTTTCCGGTACTACTGGCAGGATCCGGAGCCTCCTCCATTGCCTCAAATGCATCGCGGAGCACCTTTTCCTGCATCACAGTAGCATCGCTTCTATAAGGTGTATTATTGAGTTCCGAAATTTTACCTAATGCCCTCTTAACTTTGCTTATTGCGTCATTCGCTTTCCCATCTTCATATTCGGTAGCGGCCTGATAAAGTTCGTATGCAGCATCAACCGAAACACCTCTAGCATTTACCTTTCTATTTTCATTTTCAGTTACAATGTTTCTACTTTTCGTAACTTCATAGTTCATTTCCCTTCGCAATTTAAAAACACGGCCACCTTCGAATACTTCCCTAAACTCTAAATAAGCTTTTGCAAGATGATGTGAACCTACTTTATCAGTAGGTACATTAAGTTTTATAAGTATATTTCTTTCCTGGCCGCTAACCACATCACCGAGATCGATACGAATTTTCCCATCTTTATTTTTGTATGTATATCCAAAAACCTTCTTAATCCTGACATCCGGAGCAAGAGAAAGATGTATGACCGAGTCCTTTGCTACTGTTGAAACCAATTGACCAAACTCTTTTTCAAATATGTCAGCAAGCTGCATAGGAGATTCAATAAAGTAGTAATTTCCGGCACCATATTCAGCAATATTCATCAACAGGTCTTCGTCATAATTCAATCCAAGCCCCATTGTTGTAATATGAATCCCCTTTTCAGCCGCTTGACCAATTATTCCACTAAGTTGCTCAGCATTTGTTATACCAACGTTAGCAAGCCCGTCCGATAGAAGAATTACTCGATTAACGTAACCTTCTCGATCTAGAGACTTCAGCTGATCAATCCCTGCTATTAAACCTCCTGAGAGGTTTGTTGAATTAGTGGGATAGAGAGATTCAACAACAGATATTGCATTTTCTTTATCCTTTAAATATTGAATTGGCAGTAGTAACTGTACATCTGTAGAGTAAGCAACAATCGAAAGTCTATCCTCATTTCCAATTCCTGCGATAATAGCCTTTGCAGCTTCTTTGGCAAATACGAGTTTCCCCCTTTCACTCATCGATCCACTTCTATCAATCACAAGAACAAGGTTCAACGGAGATCTCTCGGGAGAAGCAAATTCTTTTCCATTAATCTTTAAATTCAATTGAACTTCACCGTCTGAACCCTTTAATACATAGGGTCCATTGAGTATTACATCCCATGAAACACTACCATTTTGGGGATTTCTAAGACCGGGAATCTTTGGAAAAGCTACTTTGTAACCTGTTACACTAATAAGGGCAAAAAGAAACAATAATACGGATACAAAAAACAAAGATCTTTTATCTTTTATCATTTGTTATCTTCTCCTTCTATTATATTTTTTTTCATTCTTTGTATTTCCTCATCGATTAGCCTTTCTTCTTTTTCACACAATTCCCTTTTTCGCTCATCAATTAAATGATCAAATGCTGTCTCATTCTGTATTCTTTCCTCAATCTTGTTGATTACAGAAAACGGGCTTTTTATCTCAAAACCTAATTCATTATCATAAGATCCCATCTTTTCCTTTTCTTCTTCTACTACACCTTTGTAAAATTTAATTTTGTGTAATATTAAATTTCTTTTAGCTTTTGCCACCTGGGCACGATCCTCAAGCTTCTTTAGTCCCAATGACATTTTGTCACGTTTTATTTCATCTTCTTTATGTGTAAATTCAATTATACGCTTCTCCTTCTCGAGTATCCTTTTTATCCTTAAAGCCTCTTTTGCATTCTCTTCCATACTATCCCTAATGTATTCTTCGGCCTTAGCTTGCCAATAAGAAATTTGCTTCGAGATTTCTTGAAGAATGCGCTCGTCTTTTTCTACCTTAGTTTTGAGAGCAACCAATCTCGACCTCAAATGTTCTATACCTTCTTCAATTTCTTCTAATGCCTGATTAACAATCTTCTCTGGCTCCTCAGCCCTCATTATCCAGTGGTTAATCTCGGATTTAATAAGAAAGCCCATACGGTTTTTGAATCCCATTTTAATAACCCCTTGTGAGTCGGATTTTAAAGAGTAATACGATTGGAAATGTGAAAGGTTTTAAAAAGAAAACATTATCTAGCCACAGATCGTCACAGATGGACACAAAGTCACACCTATAAAATAAACACATGGTGAGACCACCGGTCGTGCTGGTGGGATTGACTATTAACAAAACCGAGGTTAGAAAACTTCGGCTATCTTCGTTAACATAAAACCATTATGTTCGTTAGCCGAGCCTCTTCAGTCATGGAAATAATAACTAACACAATCAATGCAACGATCAAGACTCTTTGCCTACCCAACACAAGCTCCTATAATTTCTCTTCTCTTGTAGGAGCAGCTTCTAGCCTCGAATTGAACTATGTAAGATTAATCTTATCGGAAAGTTGAAACCTAGTTGGAATGATATCTGTTTTTCAATCCGTGAACACCCGTGTCAACATGTGGCCGCATCTCTTTTTCCGAGTGCTCTTTTCCACTATCATCGCCCTCGATCGCCCGATGCTACTTCTTTAAAAGCCTGGTTTGCTGTCTAATGTATTTGATTTTTTCCTTTGCAAAGTCAGTCTGATCGGGGGCTGCCTTTTGTAGATTTCTATAGTTAATAATAGCATTTTCCCACTCCCCCTCCTTCTCATAGCACTCGGCTAAAGAAAGATAAGAAATCTCTTTAACTGAATCGGGTGGAGGCGGTGAAGCCTTAAGCAGTTCTTCATTAGTCTTTATGGAGGCTTCACAGTTTCCTTCCTTCTTCTGTTTGAGTGCTAGATTCAATTTATATTTATATGTACTTTCGCTACTCGAATATGATCCCGCTCTTTGGGTCTTTCCCTTATGTTCTCGAAATTCTTGATCTGCTTTTTCTTCTAATGTTCCCTCTGCCAGCATTCCCACCTCTATTGATTCATCTTCGGCTGCCGTATCTTGTTTTGGGACAGGTCTATTCAGTGGTTTAGTCTCAAACTTGTCAAAAAGATCATCTTTGTACTCGGAAGATTTATCAACCTCTTTCACGTCCCTCCTTGCAATCATTTCCTTAACAGGAGCTGTTTCGTCGGTATTTATTGCTTCTTCTTGAATTCTACTTTTCTTACCTGTATCCGGCAGAGAGGCCGGGTTTGGTCTGTCAGATAAAACACGACCCGACCGGGATTCCAGATTTGATACAGTCTCTTCCTGAATTTCTGGAAGATTTGGGTCTTCGTTCAAAGGGATTTTCTTTGCCATAACGTCCCTCGAATAAAAAGTTTCGTCCGGAGAATATATTAAATTCTGATTCTCATAATATATCCATGCAGATATTGCTATAATGGAACTCAAAGCAGGAACTAATATAGGAAAATAGAACCACCTTTTCCAAAAGGGTGGATTGTTTCTCTCTAGCTCATCCCGAGCAATTTTTGATAAATTGTCTAACACCTTTGGGTCAGGCTGAGTTTGCGCTTGTTCCTCAAAGATTTTACTAATCTGCTCATATTCTTTTGATTTTTTAGTACAATCCTGGCATTCCAGCAAATGTCGCCTAACAAGTTCATTCTCAGCTGGGCCAAGGTCATCATGAATATAATCTATTAAGAATCCTTCAATCCTCTTACATTCCATAACTTTTCTCAACACCCCTCTCAGGCTTTTTCTTAAGATCAAAAAACCCGGCCTTAATAAAAACATCCCTAAGATTATTGTATGCGTATCTAAGACGACTCTTTATGGTACTTAAGGGAACCTGTGTTATCTCGGCAATTTCCTTTAGAGATAGGAACTCAACTTCCCTTAGTAAAAATACTTCTCTAAACTCCTCTTTTAATTGCCCGACACCTAAGTTAATCTGAAATTTAATCTCTTTGTCTATCAGAATTTCTTCCTGATTTCTCTCTTTACTTTCAAGTGTCTCCAAGGTTACAGGACCATTTGTACCCCCACTTGAAAATGAAACGTCAAGGGAGAAATTTTGCTTATTCTTTTTTGTTCTTAGATAGTCTATGCAGTGATTCCTTGCTAAGCTGTAAAGCCATGTAGTAAATTTTTTATTGCCGTCGTATTTCTTTCTGTGCTCTATGACCTTAACAAATACCTCCTGAAATAAATCTTCAGCATTTGATTTAGAATTCAATGTCATTTTCATAATAAATCTAAGTAAACCAGAGCCATGTCTTTTCAAGAGTAGATCAAAAGCACCAGCATTACCATTTTGAAACTCTACCATCGCTTCTTCGTCTGTGAGATCTATGTTTTTAGCTGTATCAACCACTGATAGCTCGTTTTACTCTCAGAGTATGGTCCTTTTTATATAACTATACGATTATATATAGAAAAAGTTTTAATTTGCGGATATCAAAAACATCTACTCTATGTTCTGAGAATTCTTCATATGGAAGTCTAATTGATCTTAAACAACCTACCCTGGAAAGTATTTCTCCTTTCTAGCTCCTCCCGAATTCCATTTATAATCTCATTATGGGTTTTATTCCAGAGGGGAGCTATCAGGAGATCTCTTGGTGTGTCTGTAAATAGTCTCTCTATTACAACTTCGGGGGAAATGCGTTCAAGGAAGCGAATTACAAAGTCGATATACTCATCATAAGTAAACAAGTGAAATGGTGTTTTTTTATAACTTCTTGCTAAAGGAGTGTTTCTTACTAGATGAAGATTATGAATTTTTAACGAGTCGATACCCAATCTTGATACTTCTTCAGCCATTTGAAGCATCTCTTCTTCAGTTTCGGTGGGCATGCCCACTATTATATGAGCACCTATGTATATTCCCCTATTTTTCGTAAGGTCAATTGCTTCTACTACAGATTTATAATCATGACCCCTGTTCATATATTCCAGTGTCCTGTCATATATCGACTCTATACCATACTCAAGAGATACAAAGCATTCCCTAGCCAATTCCTCAAGCAAAGCTAACTTTTCCCGATCGATGCAATCAGATCTGGTACCGACCACAATCCCTATTACGTTCTCATATATAAGTGCCTCCCTATAAAGCTTTTCAAGTTTTTCAGCATCATCATATGTATTAGTATAGGCTTGAAAGTAAACCATAAATTTCTCCGCTTTAAACCTTTTTTTCAGATAGTTCATTCCATTTTTAATCTGAGTGTGCATAGAAAAACGTGAGCGAGCATATGGAGGAACGAAGCTGTCGTTATTACAATAAACACAGCCTCCTATTGCGACACTCCCGTCCCTATTTGGACAAGTAAATCCCATATCTACCGAGACCTTATGAACTCGACAACCAAATTTCTCTTTTAAAAAATTACTGTATGAATTGTACCGACCTTTCATAATTCAAATATCTCATTCCCTATGCCAACGGCTAATAAATTTTGAACAAACCGAGGGGCGGGCAATGTTCCCGTTGGTCCTGATCATGTCGAAGGATGAACAGGTTAAGTATATTATCACCAAATTAAGTGCACCCTTCGACTGGGCTCAGGATGAACGGCTTCTATTAAAACCACTAAGAGCCATACCCCGAATTTTCGTCCCATTACGATTTAACCGCACAAATAGTCTCTTATCCCACAATACCCAGAGTTTACTTCAAGAACCAATATATGTTAATCGCTAATCGTATAACCCTTTCGATGGACATAGATGATTAATATTACATATTTTGCATAAAGGCTTTCTCGCCTTACATATCGTCCTACCATGATCTCCCAGTGCAAGTGAGAAAAAGGTCCATTTATCCCTGGGAACTAAATCCATTAGATCAAACTCAATCTTGTCTGGATCATTCTTATTTGAGAGGTTAAGCCTTCTTGAAAGCCTTTTGATATGTGTGTCTACAATTATCGCGGGTTCACCGAATGCATTCCCTAGAACTACATTTGCAGTTTTTCTTCCAACGCCATCAAGCTCAGTGAGTTTTTCCATCACCGCAGGTATATTCCCATCATATTTCTTATCAAGAACCCTTGTTGATTTAATTATCGACCTGGCCTTATTTCGAAAAAAACCTGTCGTACGAATCTCATTTTCGAACTCTCTTTGATTCGCTTCAGCATAATCAGCAGCTGTTTTATACTTTTTGAATAGATGTTTTGTGACCTCGTTTACCCTCTTATCCGTACATTGTGCCGAAAGAATGCATCCTACAAGAAGCTCCAATGGGTTACTGTAATCTAAATGACACTTGGGACTGGGATATAGTTTTTTTAATCTGTTAATTATTTTTTTTAGCCTTTTCTTTTTCGAATCAAAGTCCTCTCTCTGTAAATCCATATTTCGCACTCACTTGTCTTTAATAAAAAGAATAATATTCACACGACACAAAAAAAAGGGGATATGTCTAAAATCCATATCCCCTTTATAGAAATCTACTTTATTTTTCTAATTCAGCAATAGATCAATAATGATTTAGTTAGAAGGTAAGATTCTTTGAAAATTATTTTCTAGCAGGTTCTAGATCAGATTTTCCCTCAAAGAAGTTTATATTCTTATCTATAAAATCCTTCCACTTGTCTGGCACTTCATCTTCGTGAAATATAGCATCAACAGGACAAGGATCAACACATGCACCACAGTCTATGCATTCTTCTGGATGTATCAAAAGCTGATCTTCTACTTCATAAATGCAATCTACTGGACAAGCCTCTACGCAGGACTTATCCTTCACATCTATGCACGGCTCAGTGATAATGTATGTCATATTTTCTATATCCTCAATTAAAAAATATACTCTACTTATATAAAGCGATCAAGTAAATGACATTACATATTTGAATATTAGAACTAATATTCATATTGCTTCTCCGGATCAGACTCCATTCCCGGATTCGATTCGGAATCATCTTCAGTGAAGGATTGCTCTTGCTCATCCGCAGGCTCATTAGTAGTAACATCAGTGGTTCCTTGACCAAATTCATCTGGTAGGACCTCACGCTCATCAACGGGTTGGGTTGCGGGAATATCATTAATGACCGTTGACTCGTAGTCTTTCGTTGAAAAATAACCAAGAGTAAGCGAAGTCGCCATAAAAAGCACGGCTAATACCCTTGTAACTTTAGTTAAAAATGGCACGGCACCGCTTGAACCGAAGATCGATTCAGACATTCCACCTCCAAACATTGAACCGAGATTGCCGCCTTTCCCCGGTTGAAGAAGTACCGTGATAACAAGTATTACAGCGACAATTACATGCACAATAGTCACAAACGTTACTAAAAAACTCACCTTCTCTTAGCCTCCTGCCAATTGAACCATCTTTGTAAAAGAATCCGCATCAAGACTTGCACCGCCTACTAATGCTCCGTCTATGTCAGGCGGAGTAATGTAGAATTCTTTAGTAACACTTCCACCATAGAGAATCCTCATTTGACTTGCAATCTCACCGAAAATAGTTCCAATTATTTTTTGAATAACTTCATAAAAATATTCAACTTCGTTTGGTTTAGGATTTTCTCCAGTTCCAATTGCCCAAACAGGTTCATAAGCAATTACAAGATTAGCCGGATCATCCAATTTTATATCCCTAAGGGAAGTTTCTATTTGCTCCCTTATGATCTCTATTGCCTTCCCCTTTTCTCTTTCCTCCAAGGTTTCACCCACACAAACTATCGGAATTAGCCCAGCATCAAGTGAACTCTTAATCTTTTTCCGCACCATATCATCTGTTTCGCCTAAAATCCTTCTTCTTTCTGAATGTCCTATGATCGCCCACCTACATCCTACATCGGTAAGCATATATGGTGAAATCTCACCTGTAAATGCCCCTGAAACTTGCCAAGAGACATTTTGTGCTCCAAGCTGAATATTAGTGTCCTTAATAACACCATATACAACGTCGAGTAATGTATAAGCGGGGACTAAAACAACTTCAACTTTTAAGGGTAAATTCTCAAGCCTTTCCACTAAGCTGATTGTATAATCCTTCGCTTCACTTCTTAACATATTCATCTTCCAATTTGCCACAATAAGCTTTTTTCTCATTCGATTATCATCTCCAATAACCTCATAGCTGCAACCCGTAACCATTAATGATTACCAATCGCTGCACATGAGAAAGAGAAATATAGGAAAATTTACCTGACAGACCTACTTCGTTTATTTCCGGAACAGTATCTCTAGGCATACCTGCTCAAAACTTACCTGGATTAATGTTCGATCCTGAAACGGCAATATTTCATTCATTGAATTCACTATTTCCATTTTGGGATAGTGGACCACGCATTAAAATTGTTTTTTTGTAGAAGACAATAAATATTCAAGATACTTTAATATTTTAGGATCAATTTCAACAAAAACCAGAATCCGTAAGGAAAAAAATCGCTAGAAATTATATAGGAATAAATATGATTCTTCAAATTGCCTCCCAGTACTACATTGACCCCAGGTAACACAGGTGCTATGCATCATGTTTTTTGGTTTAGAAATAAATTCCGCTGTGGAAACCTAAAGGCTCTTGCCACGAAATGATAAAAATCTGATCCAAAACGGATAGCAGATCAGTCCCTTCGGCATTACCTTCGGACCCTTCGATTCTTAGTCATAGCTCAGGACTCAGGGCGCAAGACAGGCTCAGGGCTGCCTGGCGGTGGCTTTATAATTTATGAATACATATCCCTTCGACTTAGCTCATACAGGCAAGCCGAGATTCAATCGCACCAAGCATGGTGCTCCTACATTTATGGGATATTGAATAACACGATGCGGTAGGAGCGGCTTCCATTCGCGATTTTCTGGCTAGGCCAGAAACGGAATATCGGAGCTACAAGCTGCTCTTACATTATGTAGTACAACGAACAACCCTATATCAAGTTACGAAGAATTATCACTTTTATTTTTTTTAATGTATTTCTCCAGGCGCCTTATACCCTCCTCTATACATTCGAGGGATGTTGCGTAAGAGAATCTCAAATATCCTTCCCCACCCTGACCAAAATCTATTCCAGGAGTAACAGCAACATGCGCCCTCTCTAACATATCAAAAGCCAGTTTATGTGAATTATTGCTAAGCCCCATCGTGTTTACAAAAACGTAAAAGGCACCTTTTGGCTCCGATCTAATGTTGAATCCCAACCCTTTAAGGCCTTCAATCATCATCTTTCTTCTTTCGGCAAAAGTTTGTACCATGTCTCTAACGTTTTCCTTGGCCTGTTTAAGGGCTACAACTCCAGCTCTTTGCACGAATGGATTTGGAGAGATGAAAAGGTTTTGTTGCAGCTTTTGTATGGGGCGAATAAACTCATCTGGGGCAACAAAATACCCTAGACGCCAGCCAGTCATCGAATATAATTTTGACATTCCGTTTACAACAAATGCTTTTTCAGTAAACTCGCATATAGAATGGGCTTTTCCTTCATACACAAGCCCATGGTAGATTTCGTCAGATATGATATAAGGACCAAGTCCTGATATTTCTTTCATTAAATTGGGCCCAAGAACTGCTCCAGTTGGATTAGAGGGTGAATTAATAAGGATCGCCTTTGTCCTTTTAGTAATTGCATTTTCTAAGGCTTTAATATCAATCTGAAATCCTTCCTCTTCATGGATTCTTAAAGTTTTCGGAACACCGCCAGCGATTTTTATGATCTGGGGATAGCATGCATAATGAGGATCAGTAATAATGACCTCATCACCTCGATCAAGCAGGGATAGCATTGTTATAAACAAGGCAGGAGAACTACCCAAAGTAACAACCGCCCGGTCTGGGGAAACTCTAACCCCGTAATTTTCATTGAAACTTTCAGTAATTGCCTCTCTTAATTCAGGTATCCCGAGACTTGGGGTGTATTTGGTTTCACCCAGGTTTATGGACTCTATTGCTTTATCACAAATTACTTTTGGGGTAGGTAGATCAGGTTCGCCAACCTCGAAGTGAATTACACTATTTCCCTCACACTCAATCTCCTTTGCCCTCTCTAATACATCCATTACAAAGAATGGAGAGATATCAAGTGATAATTTAGAAGGCATAATGCTAATTCTATGTTAAATAGTAGATATTGTCTAGGAAGCCTGTGATGCATGGAAAACGTTCGAAAATTAGTGTATGTTATGAGTACATTTCTAATCGAAAATGCTAAGAAATTTGTTTCGGTAGCGATGAAATAAACAAAACTAA
Organism: Desulfobacterota bacterium AH_259_B03_O07; assembly: GCA_027717645.1. GTDB lineage: Bacteria > Desulfobacterota_D > UBA1144 > Nemesobacterales > CSP1-2 > JALLOG01. Next base: position 200 of record JALLOG010000015.1, on the reverse strand, counting down.
TGGATCTACAAGTACAGGTTATATGATCTTGAAGGTTATTAATTTTCTTGAAAATACGATTAGTTAAGGGTATGTTAGTAAATCATTTTTTAGGGTGAATTAACTATGGCTCAAGTTTGTGATATTTGTGGTAAAAAACCACTTTATGGACATAATGTAAGTCACGCGAATAATAAAACCAAAAGACGGTGGAACATTAA
>JALLOG010000159.1 GCA_027717645.1 Desulfobacterota bacterium AH_259_B03_O07 | reverse complement strand
CAAATTTGTTTTTTATTTATATAAAGTGGGTTGACTTTTAACACAGTTGCTGCGAATTAATGTGAAAATAAAAGGTTTATGCATAAAATGGGTTCATTTCTTTCATCTATTGTTCTATACTTTATGACAAATTCACTTTTAAGGAGGTAAAATACCATGAAGAAGGTATTTCTTTTGTTTTTAGTACCGCTTTGTTTAGGTCTGATGAGTCAGGAGGCGTGTTTCCCTGGTGACGGATATACTAATCCCGATGGGTTTGGGGTATCGGGGCACGGCCCGGCGTTGAGTTACACGAACAATAGAGACGGTACATTTACGGATAACGTCACGAATTTCATGTGGGAGATAAAAGATAACAATAGGGGTGTCCACGACGTAGACAACACTTACACCTGGAGTAGTAGTGGTACTGCCCCAGACGGGACGCTTTTTACAGTTTTTTTGGCCGGGGTGAACGCCAGCGCACTTGGGGGATTTAGTGACTGGTGCATTCCACACGTAAAGGTGTTACAGAGCATAGTGGATTACAGTACGTTTAATCCAGCGAGTTTCCTCGTTCCTGGCTTGACTGCCGCATCCTTCTACTGGTCGGCTACTACAGACGCCAGCTTTCCCAACGGCGCGTGGGGCGTCAATTTCAACCTTGGCGACGTGGACAGCATCAGTAAGGACGGCAGCAACCATGCTCGCGCAGTGCGTCTAGCTTGTGATTGATTATTTGATCATTTGATACTTCGGGCTTTGGGGGGCAGTAGCCTTTACCACTGCCTCTTCAGTCAAGCTGCGTTTAAATGTGAAGTGTTAGTCTTATAATACTCTTCTTCTACCTGAATCGGTGTGCGGTATCCATGTGCAGAATGAAGGTAACTCCTGTTGCCTTTTATCACAAATTCTACTATCTTAATTCTACTAGGTTCTTAATGGGGAGCAGTATAGTCTTAAGTTTGAGGTTTCAACTAAGAATTGAAATAAAATTACCTCTAAATTAATTTATAAAGCCTCTGCAGGTTGTTGTAAAAACCCTTTACAATGTCTGTGGTCGCAATGAGTTTCTTGATGGCATCGAGCACAGAGACATGTGACTTTGTCAAGTTCCGCAATAAGATCAGGTGTAGGCTTTCTTCTAATTATTTGACCGATCTGGTATTTCTTTTTCTTTTCATCGATGTGGTGATAATCCAATAAAGAGAAAGGTGAATTAATCCCACAATTTGTGCAATGTAACATGCCTCGTTTTTCTAATATTAGTTTCCATTCTTCTATACACTTAAGTTTATGTCTTACATAACGTTTGGTTAAATCACTTTTACGAGCTTTGTCATGTATTATCCTGTGACAATTCACACAAAGACATTTTACATCTTCAAGTTCCTTTAATCGTTCGTTTGTAGGTAATAATTTTACAATAGCCCCTAACGTATGATCTTTTATCGTTGGATCAACATGATGATAATCTAAAGCTCGCAAACATTTGTTATATCCACATTCAAAGCAATGTGTCATATTGCGAAAATTTAGTTCTAATAACCACGTTTTATATAATTCATCTAATCGTTTTCGTATCTTTCCTCTTCCTCCAATTGTGTATTTCTCTCTTTCTTTCTGATTTCGCACTTCAAAATATTCTGGCTTAACATTTCTCTTTTTCCGATACCATTTTTGATGGCGTTTCTTTTTACATTCAATACAATAAGAATCCCTTTGAATCAATACTCTATTAGGCTTATATGGAAATGAATCATACGATTTCAACTCCCCACAATCACTACAAATGCGACCATTAATGAGTTGTTCATTTAAATCAATCAACCGACGATTTGTTTGACCAGCCTGAATATTGATCATAGCTTTTTTACGGTATTTTCTTCTTGGTGCTTTATCAGATTTTCGAGTCCTTTTAATCTTCTTATATTTTTTTCGCCATTCCTTTATAACCTCTTTATTCTCCTTATAATATTGTTCCTGTCGATCATAATCACAATCCTTACAAGATGCCCTGTATTTAATTACAAGAGAAGGTCGATTATCTCTATGGAACTCACTTAGTGGTTTAACTTTCTTGCATTTAGAGCATCTACGTCCTTTCTCCTTCGCATCTTTTAGTTTTTGCTCTGCTTTTGTAATATTCATAATCCCAAATTATGCGTTAAGATGAATGCAATGATTGTGATATATTCCCTTTTTCCTTGAATTTATAGATACTTTAGTGTAAAAAGCAGGGTAAATCAACGATACCGCCTCCTTAAACTTCCCTAGCTTCCCTTTTGCGGCTGCTCTGTTGATGTAAGCAGTTGCATATTTTGGATTAAGCTCAATAGCCTTAGTGTAGTTCTGTATTGCTCCTTTATAATCGCCTCGATTAAATTTTTCATAGCCTATCTCAAAGTAAGATTTCCCAGTCTGAGAATAGATTGGCGTAACTAAAGAGAATAAAAGAACTAGAGTAAGTACTATTTTTTTCAAAACATTAAATATAATAGAATCAGTTAATTTTTTATACCTCTATAGATTAACTATAATCCCCTAATATTCAGGAAAGACCAATAGTCTAAAAGTATTACAAAACCAATTCTCGGGGAAGACCAGATAAGCCAATGTCAGCGACCCGATGACCCACTCGACCCCCTATTACAGTATAATCAGTAAAAATTATTAGAAGATAAAATTACGATATTATTGTAAAATTAATAAATCTCTAAGAAATAGAAAGCTTTCATTCTTTAATATACAAATGCAATTGCAATTTTTAGCTATTAAAAAAGTTAGGAAGATAAAAAAATGAATCAAATAAATATGGATTTTGAGAGAAAAGTTCTTTTAAAAGAATATGAAAAGGTCAGTCAGGAAATAATTTTGTATATATCAACGAGCGACAAAGTCATTGGTATTGGGATTTTAATTTTAGGTTTTGGTTTTGCTTATGGTATAAAAGAAAATTTAGAAGAGATATTATTAATGATACCAATTGCGGTATTTGGTGTTTACTTCTATGCTCTCTATCTATTAACATGCTTGTTTTCGTTGGCTGGTTATAGAAAAAGTTTAGAAGAGAAAATAAACAGTTTAGTTGGTAATAAAATATTGCTGTGGGATAGCGAAATATGGCATAAATATCTTTATGGTTTTACTGTTATCATTTTAAATATCATCCTTTGTATTCTGCTTCTTTTCACAATCCTAATTAGCCTTGTAATAGCATTTGAAAGTTATGGTTTAAAAGGGTTAATAATTCTTCTCATTATTAATTTATTCTTCATTGCATGTTTGGTAGAGGCAGTAAGAAGAATGAAAACCTCATTTAAAAAAGTATATCAACATTCAAAAGCCGCAATTAAATAAAGTCTAGTATTTACTTTTATTAAAAATAGCATTGTTTTCAACTCCATCGTTAATTTTATTTTTTTTAAAAAATCATTGACATTTATACCCAATGGGTATATAATATTATCATGAGAAGACGTCAGGCACAGTTTCACATCCGCCTTGATAATAATGTAATGGACAGACTTAAAAACTTAGCAAAGGAAGAAGGGAGAACCGCTACTGAACTCATTAGAGAAGCAGTTGCAGACATTTTGAAAAAAAGAGAGAAACAAAAAACAAAGAAAGGGAGGAAGTAATTGTGGCTGTATATAAGAAAAATAATAGATGGTATATAGACTATTACCAACCTGATGGCAAAAGAAAAAGGGAAGTCGTTACAATACAGGGGGTCGATCCTAAGCACGTAAATAGACAAGATGCCCATAAGGCATTATCAATAAGAAAGGCTCAGATAGCTGAGGGTAAATTTGAAATAGCTCATACTAAAAAACCTATTCTGTTTGATAAATTTGTTGAAAGGTATCTTGAATACTCTAAGGCAAATAAGAGGTCGTGGACAAGAGATGTAGTTTCTTCTAAATCGCTTCTCAAAACCTTCGGTGGTAAGAATTTAGGGCAAATTAATAGTTGGTTAGTAGAAAAATACAAGGTTGAAAGATCAAAAGAAATATCTCGCTATAGAAGGTTAATTACTAAATCATCAGTGAATAGAGAAATAGCTTGCCTTAAGCATATGTTCACTAAGGCTATTGAATGGGGTTTAATTACTTCGAGCCCTGCAAGAAATGTAAAGTTATTTAGGGTTCAGCCAAATAAGCTTAGAGTACTATCAAACGAAGAGTTTCAAAACATTTACAATGAAGCTTCAGAGTTTCTAAGACCTATTTTACTCTTTGCATTAAACACTGGAATGAGACAAGGTGAGATTTTAAAATTGAGATGGGATGATATAAATCTTAATCAAGAATACATAAATGTTAGGGATACAAAAAACAACGAATCCCGAAACATACCAATAAATGAAACATTAAAGATAATTATTGATTCACTTAAGAAAAATAGTGATAACGAATACGTATTTGCTTATAAGAATGGTGAACCTGTTCGATCAGTGAAAACTGCTTTCTATAGTGCACTAAGAAGATCGAAAATAGATAAATGTAGATTTCATGACTTAAGACATACTTTTGCGACTCGTTTAGTAATGGCAGGAGTTGATATTGTTACTGTTAAAGAATTATTAGGGCATAAAGATATTTCTATGACCATGAGATATTCTCACCCGACACCACAACATAAACAGCATGCTGTAGAAAAGATTAACATTAGTGTTATGGACACCTATTTGGACACCAACACCTCGAATGCAAACCTTAAAACTGTCGTAACTCCCTGAAAACATTGGAGCCGACGTGGAGATTCGAACTCCAGACCTGCGCATTACGAGTGCGCTGCTCTACCGCTGAGCTACGTCGGCTATTTAAAGAAGTTTGATTAATTTACAACCCTAAATAAATTTTTTCAAATTCCATGGGAAGAATGCTGATATTGCTTAATGGAATATATATGAACCCCTCCGAAGGCGTTTGTAACTTAATCGTTTTGATGTTTTTTCTTCCTTTTGACTGCTAGTCTGCTTATAACAAAGGCGATGACAATGACAATGACAATGAAAGCACCTAGCAAAATTAATAAATTAAATTCATTTAAAAAACCTTTTTCTTCAAGAAAAATTATGGTTGATATGAAAACTACGATAATAATTAATAATAACATCCATGAATATGATCTAGCAGACTTTTCTTTCTTTTCTTTTTCTAGAAATTTAATCATATCAAATCTTTCTTCTTTTTTTATTTCGACTTTTTCCTTAACTTCTTCAACTCTTCTCTCCTTCACAAAATCGAATGCAAGTTGATATGGTCCTCCTCGAGGGGTTTCAACTTTTTCTTCGCTAGAAGATTCTTTTAGCTTTTGATAAGAGGTCTTATACATATTTGCAGTCATAACCTGTTGCTTCTTTGTTTCGTTCCATTGCTCGATTCCTATTTTTTCACTCATTGCCCAATCAAGTTTATCGGCATCCATTTTTTCACCGATATTTATTAGATAATATTGATAAGCCCATAATCCATTAACTAAGTCGGGATCATAATTATTGTTTTCATTGGGCAATAGTGTATATAGGATCAAATATTCTTTGAAGCTTATGGGAATTTTTTGATTTGTCTTAAAATGTATCCCTTCCCACTTTAAGAGTGCATCAATCACATATTGAGCATGTAGTGATTCGGATTCGGATTTGGATAGTTCATTTATATCCTTGAAATAATTTCTCATGTCCCTATAAGTCTTTTTTACCTTATTTATGTCGTATTTTGCTTCCGACAATTCTTGTCATCTCCAAAACGTGAAATACTAAATGTTATATATGAATAGATATTACAATTAACTATCGGCTAAGAAAAGCAAAGTCAATCATCTTGCGGTAAGATTAAGTAAATTGAAGAGATTTAGGAATATAATTTCTGTTCTAATTTGATTGCTAAGGGGAGAGTCTACCTAAAACTGTCAGCAAGGACATCTTCTGACCGACATACCGAACATACGCGAGGAAGCTAAACAGAAAGATTTCTCGCTTCACTCGAAATTGAAGATGCTAGATATTTCGAAGACAGAACCTTTTGCATAACTACTTAGCGGATTGTATCTTCTCTCAGTAACTTAGTATTTATTTTTAAAGTAGAGACATGCCATTGCATGTCTCTATAAATATTCTTCGATGCCCGATGAAGATATTCCGGAACAAGATGTTGATCGGGTATCCATAATGTTTTTTTCTTTCTTTGTCTTGATACATACTTCGATAAACTCAGCATGAAACGGGTAACAACCCTTCGAC
>JALLOG010000158.1 GCA_027717645.1 Desulfobacterota bacterium AH_259_B03_O07 | reverse complement strand
TGAGACTCTCAGTTTATATTTTGATACCCTGCAGCTTGCTGCAGGGAGTTTCATTAATGGCAAAATTTCATTCCACTTGATCTACTCGGGAATGTCCAGCGCGATTCGTAGAGCCTGGTTGAGGGCCTCGATTTTCGATGGGGGCAGTGTACCAACGTGATTCGTTAGAGCCGATTTCGGCAAACTCACCAATTCATCACAGTGGATGCTGCTGTCATGCTTAAGACCTTCTCCTACTCCCACCAATACCTGAGTCGACAAACCATCATGTCTTGAATATATTGGTGCACAGATGAGAGTAGATAAGCGTGAATCAATTAGGACTTGACGACTGACTACTACAAATACCCTGTGTTTTCTTGGATCTCTGGCTGATGGGTGGGCGATGCGATAGAGTTCACCACGATTCACGGAATCACCTGATATTTCAATACATCGGCTGCTTCTTTATTAAGGCGTTCGACTTGTCGATTTATTATAGCTAAGTCTTTGGCGTTCTGTTCGTCGCGAATCATCTTGGCGATGTATGCACGTAGGGCCGATTCGATGAATTCGGAGCGGTTCTTGAATTGTACTGACCGCTTATCAATGGCTTCAAGAAGGTCTTCAGAAAGTGTGATAGAAGTCTTTATTTTCATACTACTAATATACTCCATATGGATTTCTTGTCAATAACCACTTGCTGGTTTCCCCATGACCCGGGTGAGGCAAAAAGGGACTATCGATCAAGTTTTAAGGTACAAGCGTGGACGAATATTTAAGAGTAGTGACGTCCGCTGAGGCTATTTCTCTGGCTACGAATTACCAAGTAATAATACGGACTATAACAGCAGCAAAAACCCCCCCGAGGCGATGCTCGATGAGATTATCCTTTTTATATCTTAGTCGAGAATTTGAGCCTAACGCCGAGTTGAAGGGCTTGTTAGAGCCCAATCCTCACTGCTCCTTAAGGCGATAATAACGACTTTGTGGTTGGACAGTTTCATTCGTGTAACAACGCCCAGTAGGAGCATACTCAACTACAACACCATTCTTTATATAGAAAATATTGTCGCAACCAACAAGGCCTGCAGAACATATTGCAAATGAATTATATGAAGCGTAATTTAAGTATGTGTTGGTATTAATTCTGCCTGAGCCGAAACAGCTGCCTATATTTCTCTTATTGGGGTAATTCCTAATTTCAATACCGCTTTCAGTAATTGTCCGAACCATTGGCAGCGTTATGAAAAGAGAATGTGTGTCAAGAGCCTCTACCGGCATCCCTACCCAAGCATCCAAATCTTGCTTCCTAACTGTGGCGCAGCCTATTACAACAACAATCCATGATGTTAGGAATATCCGAATTAAATTATTCATATTTATTTCCTATTTATGATCTCTAACGTCCCTGTTGAGTCGCGCCACCCCCCCTAACTCGCCGCGAAGCACAGCCTGCGTTTCCCGGCGTCGGCTCGAGCCGGTTGTTAGAGCAAGATTTATTCGGCTCGCCGGATTGGGGTCCACCCTAGTTCCGCCTCGAACCGTCTGCGGTACTGAGTGTCGATTTGTTCGGGAGCACGACGAACATACTGTTCGGCCTCATCACGCACACTACTATCAAGGGATTTAAGATATTGAAGCGCCTCCTTCGCTGTAGGAACCCTACCATCGGTGTTCTCAAACTTTGGTCCAAGCGCCGTCCAAATTACGGAAACAATACCTCGACCTTTAACCCACTCAGGTAATTCTGGTATGTCGTTCGGTGCTTCATCTCCAACAGACCAACGGCCAATTTTCATTATCGATGATTTTGGTATCCCTTCCCGTTCACGCAGTGATTCAATGGCAGACTCCAAGTCTATTTCATCCATCAATGCCCAGAGGCTCCGTACTGGACTCGCGCTTGACTCAATAACGAGTGTGAGCAGCCCATTCGAGGATTGCCGTGCAAACTCGACCGAAATCAATGGACCATCCTTACGCCACTCACCCTGGATACGGAGTGTGCGTGGATCCCCTATCAGTGAACCCCATCCTATACACGCTATCATTACTTGATTCTCGCGCTCTAACTATTAATTAAGCTGCAAAAATGCAGTATAACTTCGTATTAGGGGCGTTATACTGCAATTTGGTACTAAGAGAGATATAATTTCAAGTCAAGAAAAAATGAGTTTGAATTGGATACTAATTTAAATAAACATAGAAAATGCTTGACAAAGTAATTTGAAATAGTAATATGATGGCAATACCATTTCTAAAAGAGGGTAAGATGCCGGTACAAGTAGCAGGACTAAAGCTCTATAACTTAGATGAACTATCAAAAATTTTAAAAGTTAATAAAGTAACCTTGAGGGGTTATATCGAACAAGGACGCCTTAATGCGGTTAAAATAGGGCGTAGTTACAGAGTTACCGAAGAAGACCTAAGAGAGTTTCTCTTGAAACGTGGCAGGGGTTTAGGTAAGGAGGAAGGTATTGAACTCAAGGAAATCCCCAGAGGGCATTTAGGCGATGTTAAAGAGGAAACTATAACCAGAGAAAGCCTTTATGAAGAATATCTCGACCATAAAATGGGTAATGATTAGTGGTATATGCTTTAGATGCTAATATCTTAGTTTACGCTTATAATCTAGACAGTCCTCTTAATCAAAAAGCTTATGCCTTCCTGAAGGAAGAGGTGTTAAGCGGAAACCTAAAAGCCTGCTTACCATACCAAAGCTTATATGAATTCTATTCTATTGTGACAAACCCAAAGCGAGTAGAGAGACCTTTAGAACCTAGAAAGGCAAGAGAAATAATAGAAACTTACATGAAAGCTAGAAATTTCCCCAATATATATCCCCGTAAAAGTAACCTAAGAAACGTTCTTAATCTACTAACCAAGTATGTAATTTCAAGACAAGAAATATTTGATTTAGTTTTTGTAGCAACCCTAATAGACAATGGTGTGGATGGGGTAATTACCAGAAATGCAAAACACTTTAGTATGTTTGATTTTCTAAATGTGCTAAATCCATTGGATTGATTGTCATGGTAGCTGGGGGCACGCTCCAACGTGCCCCTGCAGTTCTTGTATCAATTCGCAGCTGCTTTCTTCTTTTCTTTCTTCAGATTAAAAATAATCTCTTTATTTTTATCTGCGTCAATAACGATGCTGTCTCCTTCTTTAAAGGCTCCCTTTAGAATATCGGTGGCTAGTGGGTCCTGTATCAATTTTTGAATTGTTCTTTTTAATGGTCTCGCACCGTATACGGGGTCATATCCATTTTCTGCTAAAACTTCTATTGCCTGTTCAGTTAATTCAATATCTATCTTTTTCTCTTCGAGTCTCTTTCTTAGATGCTCAATTTGTATGTCCGCTATTTCTTTTATTTGTTCAATTCCGAGGGGACGGAAGATTATAGTCTCATCTACCCTGTTTAGAAATTCAGGTCTGAAGGTATTTCTCATAACTTCCATAACCTTCCGTTCCATTTCCTCTTCATCACTTATCAATTCTCGTATGTATTGACTAGCTATGTTTGAGGTCATGATGATTATTGTGTTTCTGAAATCAACTGTTCGACCCTGACCATCTGTAAGACGACCGTCATCAAGTATTTGTAACAACACATTAAAGACATCATTATGGGCTTTCTCAACCTCATCCAACAAAATCGCGGAATATGGCCGCCTTCTTATAGCCTCTGTTAATTGACCACCCTCTTCATACCCTACGTAACCCGGTGGCGCACCAATCAATCTTGATACTGTATGTTTTTCCATGTATTCACTCATATCGAGACGGACCATGGCTGTTTCATCATCAAACATAAACTCTGCTAGTGCCTTTGCCAGTTCTGTCTTACCAACCCCTGTAGGTCCAAGGAAAATAAATGATCCGATAGGTCTATTGGGATCCGATAGTCCGGCACGTGAACGCCTTAGTGCATTCGAAACAGCTTCAATGGGTTTATCCTGCCCTATAACTCGTTTTGATATTCTCTCCTCCATGTGTATTAGCTTTTCAATTTCTCCTTCCATGAGCTTAGAAACTGGGATTCCTGTCCATTTAGAAACAATCTCAGCTATATCTTCTGCATCAACTTCTTCCTTAAGCATCTTTTTATCTTTTTGTATGTCTGCAAGTTCAGAGCTTAGATTCTCCAGTCTCTTGTTTAAATCCGGAAGTTTTCCATAAAGAAGTTCTGACGCTGTAGATAGTTCTCCATTACGTTGTGCTCTTTCGGCATCCATCTTAACACTATCAATTTGCTCCTTAATTGATCTTATTTCAGCTATATTTTCTTTTTCTCTTTTCCAATGAGTAACTAGGCCGTTCACTTCTTCCTTCTGGTTTGCTATGTCTTTTTCAATCAAACCTAGCTTTTCCTCAGAAGCTTTGTCCTTTTCCTTCTTCAATGCTTCTTTTTCTATCTCAAGCTGCATAATGCGCCTTTGTTTCTCATCAATTTCTATCGGCATGGAATCAATTTCCATCTTAAGTCTTGCAGCAGCTTCATCAATTAAATCAACGGCTTTGTCAGGAAGGAACCTTCCGGTTATATACCTATTGGATAACACTCCAGCCGCAATTAAGGCTTCGTCCTTTATCTTGACCCCATGATGTACTTCGTATTTTTCTTTGAGTCCCCTCAAAATGGAAATTGTTTCTTCTACAGAGGGTTCGTCAACAAAAACCTGCTGAAATCTTCTTTCGAGTGCGGCGTCTTTTTCAATTTGTTTTCTGTATTCATCAAGCGTTGTCGCTCCTATACAGTGCAGTTCTCCCCTAGCAAGTGCAGGTTTTAGCATATTAGAAGCATCCATTGCTCCCTCAGCGGCTCCTGCTCCAACAACTGTATGAATTTCATCTATGAAGAGGATTATCTCACCTTCGGATGAAGTTACTTCTTTTAATACAGCCTTTAGACGTTCTTCAAACTGTCCACGATATTTGGCTCCGGCTAGAAGGGACCCTATATCTAAGGCAACGAGCTGCTTGTTCTTTAATCCCTCCGGCACGTCTCCATTAACAATTCTTTGTGCCAGACCCTCTACGATTGCTGTTTTACCTACACCAGGTTCTCCGATGAGTACCGGGTTGTTTTTTGTCCTTCTGGATAGAACCTGTATGACTCTTCTAATTTCATCATCACGTCCAATGACTGGATCTATTTTTCCCTGTCGTGCTAGCTCTGTGAAATCCTTTCCAAATTGCTTTAATGATTGAAATGTGTCTTCAGGGCTTTGACTCGTTACCGTTTGTCCGCCCCTAACCTCTGACAATATCTTTAAAATATTATCCCTTGTGATACCTATTCGCTTAAATTCGCTTTTTATTTCACCTATTGCGTGTTGCACAAGTCCGAGGAGTACATGTTCGGTGCTGATATAATCATCCCCAAGGGATTTAGCTTCCTTTTCCGACGTACTAAATGCTTGGCTGGCTTCACGGCTCAGATAAACTTGGTCTGTGTCACCGTCGACCTTAGGTAGTAATCCAACTTCCTTACTAGCTAGGTCTCTAATCGCTTGTGGATTAGCCCCAATCTTACCTATTATTTCATATGGAATTCCCTGCTCGGCGAGTAGGGCGACTAGTAAATGTGGTATATCAACTACTTGATTTCTTTCAGATTGAGCAATTGACTGTGCCTCTGAGAGTGCTTCCTGTGCTTTTATAGTTAGTTTATCAAATTTCATCTATTTCTTACTCCAAAAAGCTCATTTATCTAAAAATATTACTCTTTTTATGAAAATCAAGAAATTCTAACCTATTTATAAATCTTAGTCTTAATAATTGACTTATAAAATTGTTTGTAACAACTTTACAAATATCTGAAACTAAGGTATATAAAGCATCCATTAAATTTGAGGAGGTTGTCATGGCCGTAGCAAGAGTAACAGAAGTGGTTGGTGGCTCGGAGAAGTCTTGGGAAGATGCAGTTAATAATGCCCTTGAGAGAGCAAATAAAACTTTGCGTGGACTAACAGGCCTCGAGGTCACGAAGATGAATGCGCATATAGAGAATGGTAAGATCACCGAGTACCGAGCGCATATCAGGATTACATTCATACTAGAAGGATAATATCATTACTCTATTAAACTAATACTTAATAGTAAATGTGGTTAATTAGATTTCGTCTAAAACTGGACGGCAGAGGAAAATTATATTTTTCAGTACTTATAATTGATAGTTATATAAGTACCTTAAATTATTTTACTTTGTCTTGATACAAAGTAACAAAAATCAAGGGCTGTCAA
>JALLOG010000157.1 GCA_027717645.1 Desulfobacterota bacterium AH_259_B03_O07 | reverse complement strand
GCTTCCTCACTTTCAACGTCCCAGTATTCACCATGAATAAATATTTTACCCTGTTTGTCAAAAGATGTGACAGCAACGCCTTCATCTCCCAGGAGCTCTTCATATCCTAATGATATAGCAGTACGCTGGGCTTTAACTACATAGTAAGCTACGAATAAAAAGAAAAGTCCTATAGCTGCTGCAGCACCTATTACTACATTAAAACCAACTCTAACATCTGATTCTGGAGTATCAAAGAGTAAAAGAGCCCCTAGGATAAAGCTCAAGATTCCTCCTACCGCGAGTAGTCCAAAACCTGCGACATACACTTCGGCAACAAATAGTAAAATGGAAAGAGTTAGTAGAGCGAGACCACCGTAATTAAATGGGAGTATCTGTAATGAGGTAAGTCCGAGCAGAAGGCAAATTGCCCCTGCTACACCTGGAAATATTAAACCCGGATTATAGAATTCGATAAAGAGTCCTAATGAACCCAAAGAAATTAAAAGGAATGCTATATCGGGTGTGCTTATAATATCTATGAATTTCTGTTTGAGATTCATATTAACCCTTTCAACAATAGCACCCTCAGTATTTAGTTTTTTTGTTCCGCTAGGCAATTTAACCTCTCTACCATCTATCTCAGTAATAAGTTCATTTAAATTCGGGGAAATTAAATCGATGACGCCTTTTTTTAAAGCCTCAGAAGCAGTGATTGAAGCACTATTTCTAACAGCATCTATCGCCCACTTTACGTTCCTACCACGTTTTTCCGCTATACTTTCAATGAAGGAAGAAGCAAAGTTTTCAATCTTTTCATTAAGCTTATCCTTTTCACCGTCTTGTCCTTCTTTTTTGTCCTGCCCGCCTCTACCTCCAGGGGCAAGCATTACGGGAGCAGCGGCACCAATACTAGTTCCATCTGTCATAGCAGCTATGTTGGCTGAAAGAGTTATAAATACCCCTGCTGATGTAGCTGTTGCCCCACTCGGATATACATAAACGACTATTGGGATTGATGAATTTAGAATCAATTTCACTATATCTTTCGTCGAGGTAAGAAGCCCACCGGGCGTGTCAAGCAGAATTATCATGGCTTCTGCAGAACTTTCCTCTGCATCTTCAAGGCCAGAGAGTATGTAATCAACGGTAGCCGGGTTTATAGTACCGTTAATTTCTATCAAAATTATTTTCTTTTCAGTGCCATTCTGGGCATCGCCGATTTGCAATAGCAAGCCTGATAGAAAAAGAAATGATAATAAAACAGAATTAAATACTATTCTCATAAGGGAATACCCATTCGATATTTTAGCTTTCAAGTATAAAAACTGCAAGTTGGTTTGCTTTCCATTCTCTGACGATATATGCGTGAAAAGCTTCAATAATAAGAAATACTTGTTTTTTATAAAGTTGCTATTATAATTTCGGAAATGGCTAAAAAAATTAAATTCACTCAAAAAGAAATCAAGAGCCCGGATAAGTTTAGGCAGTCGGTGACAGATGCAATAGAATTTACATCTGATAACTATAAAAAGGTTCTACTAGCGGCAGGCGGAGTGATAATTATTATAATCGCGATAATGGTTACCAACATCTTCTATGAAAAGAGAGAATTACAAGCAAATGCAAAACTTAGAGAGGCAATCGAACTTTATTCTAATAAAGATTTAGAACAGGCTCTAAACGACCTGACATCAATAAAAGAAGAATATCCCCAAGTAGACATATCAAAAATTGTTAATTACTACATGGGGTTAATTAGCTATGACATCGGAAATTATGATGAGACTATAGATCAACTTACTGAATTTGTCTCTAGCGGAGTATCAGACCAAATATTGATAGATTCCGCTAATCTTACAATGGGGATGGCAAGCTATAATATAGGCGAGTGGCAGCAGGCAATAGATTATTTGTCTATGGTAGACAGGGGCGATGGCCCATATGGAGCACAAGCTAAGCTACTTATGAGCTTATCTTTAGAAAAGCAGGGGAAAATAAGTGAAGCCGAAGATACATATAGAGAGGTGCTCTTTAAGAGACAAAGCAATAATATCAATTTCTAGATTCATGTTAGTGGCATCGCCTAACAAATTAACTAACTAGTTAATCCATTTCATAGTTGATTTTCGAATTGATTGTATATGGCAACTCGTTTTATATCGTTCCCTGGGTTTTTCGAAAATAAGAAAATGATATAAATAGTAAAAACCTAGCTAATTGGAGGAATCACCAATGCTCACATTAGGATCTATTCTTATTGGCTTTATTGCGGGAACTGCAAGTGGCTTTTTCGGAATTGGTGGTGGATTGCTCATGGTACCTGCACTTGTATTTTTTTTCCACTTTACTCAACATCAGGCGCAGGGAACATCTCTAGCAGTTTTGACCTTACCAGTGGTAATACTGGGAGCCGTTAAATATTACAAGGAAGGTAATGTAAATGTATATATGGCCATATTTATCGCTATCAGCTTTGTATTGGGTGCTTACTTGGGTGCTACTATCGTCCATAATATACCTTCAGCTACCCTAAAACGAATTTTCGGGATTTTACTTTTCTTTTTTTCAATAAAGATGATAATTGGGAAATGATCAAAATTACTTCATGAAAAAAACTTATTAACTTCAGGAACTACTAAATTCATATCTATAGGAACCTTGTACCAATTTATTTCTTTATCCCTCCTTAGCCATGTCATCTGACGTTTAGCGAGTCTTTTTGTATCACGCTTTATAAGATCTATTGCTCTATTTAGAGACATTTCTTGATCAAGATATTGGTTTATCTGTCTATATCCAATCGATTGCAAAGGCTTTAGTGTGGGTACAAAACCCATTTTTCGAATTCCTTCTACCTCCTCTACGAGCC
This sequence comes from Desulfobacterota bacterium AH_259_B03_O07, assembly GCA_027717645.1. GTDB lineage: Bacteria > Desulfobacterota_D > UBA1144 > Nemesobacterales > CSP1-2 > JALLOG01. Next base: position 3,294 of record JALLOG010000157.1, on the reverse strand, counting down.
CACTTTTTATCATACAATCTACCCTATCATCGATTCCTCTTCTTATAACGTCTCTCTCATCATAGAGTCCAATCTTAACATAATCGAATTCATTAGTCTTAAACCCATGTTTTGACTGAAGGTATGAAATTCTATGTCCAGATATTAAATAGGACTCTAAAGCGCGTTCAATTCTGACATAGTCATTTACATGAATACGCGAAGCGGAATCGGGATCGAGTGATTTTAATTTTTCATAAACGTATCCCACACCTAAGGAAGATTTCAGGATTCTGAGTCTATCCCTAATTTCTTTGTTGCTTGCTACACCTTGAATCAGACCATGAAGAAGCACTCTTACATATAGATAAGTACCTCCTACAACGATGATTTGAGTTTGTGGTGCCTTTTTCTTATCTATTACAGATATAGCATGTTTTCTATATATTCCAGCGTTAAATTCTTCATCTGGATCAACAATATCAATTAAGTGGTGGGCAACGTCCTTTTGATCACCTTTTGTTGGTTTTGCCGTTCCTATATCCAAGTAACGGTAAACTTGTAGGGAGTCAGCACTTATGATCTCCCCATTAACTCTCTTTGCAATGTCAATTGCAGCCCTGCTCTTTCCTATCGAAGTAGGACCCAATATAACCAGGAGCCTGGGTTTATTATTTTTCACTCGATTTAAAGGAGTAGTGGATTTCTAGGAATAAAAAAAGTGAATTTAGTTAAATGATCCCCTGTAATTCTCTATATCTTCCTCTAAAGCGTCTTTTCTGCTGAGCCTAATCCTACCATCATTATCCTTACCAATACATTTTACGAGTAATTCATCACCCTCTACCACTATATCTGAAACCTTTCCTACCCTATTCGGTGCGAGTTGAGAAATATGAACTAATCCATCTTTTCCGTGAGTCAGCTCAACTATGGCTCCAAAATCGAGCACTCTTTTAACTCTGCCGAGATATACTTTCCCAACTTCTATGTCTTGTACAATTTCTTGAATCATCCTCTCGGCCTTTTCACAATCAGCGCTATTCGGGGATGAAATATTGACGATCCCCGAATCACCTATATCAATATTAGCTCCTGTTATCTCAATGATCTTTTTAATCATTTTTCCACCGGGGCCAATTACATCCTTTATCTTATCAGGATTTACTTGAATCGTTAGAATTCTTGGGGCATATTCAGATATTTCTTCTCTTGGCTTGTTTATTACCTCATTCATTTTATTCAAGACAAAGAGTCTGGCTTCGTGGGCCTGGTTGAGTGCATCTGTAAGTATTTCTTTTGTTACTCCTGTAACCTTAATGTCCATCTGAAGCGCTGTTATGCCATCTTCCGTGCCTGCAACTTTAAAATCCATGTCTCCCAAATGATCCTCATCACCCAGAATATCGGAAAGAATCACGAATTCCTCATTTTCTTTAATTAGTCCCATTGCAATCCCGCTCACAGGCGCGCTAATGGGGACCCCTGCGTCTAGTAGTGAAAGAGATGCTCCGCAAACTGTGGCCATAGATGATGAACCATTGGATTCAAGGATCTCAGATACAACTCTTAGGGTATATGGAAAGTTATCCTTAGAGGGGATAACCGGAAGTAGTGCCTTTTCTGCGAGAGCACCATGACCGATTTCCCTGCGCCCTGGACCCAATCGTCCTCCAATTTCACCTACACTAAATGGTGGGAAATTGTAGTGGAGCATAAACCTCTTAATCACATCACCTTCAAGCGAATCTATCCTCTGTTCATCATACGCCGTACCTAATGTTGTTGTAACTGCAGCCTGTGTTTCGCCTCTAGTAAAAAGCGATGATCCATGAGTTCTTGGCAAAAAACCGACTTCACAGCTGATGGGCCTTATATCCTTGTAGCCCCTTTCATCTATTCTCTTTTTATTCTTTACGATAAGACCCCGAACAAGATCTTTTAACATAGAATCAAATGCTTTAGTAATTTCACCTTCCATTCCTGGGAAACTAGAAGATAAGGATTCCTGTGTGTCCTGTAAGATGGCTTGTACTTTCTCTTTTCGCTCGATCTTTGATGATGAAATTACTGCTTCTTCAAGCCTTTCTTTAGCAGTTGAGCTTACTTTTTCTATAATATCGTTATTTTCTTCCAGTGTTGGAAGCTCTCTTTTTTTTATGTTCATCCCATCTACAAGATCTTCCTGAATCTTGATAAATTCCTTGATGCAATTATGAGCAAACATCAGTGCCTCAATTATCACACCTTCTGGCACTACCTTCGCACCTCCTTCAACCATCACTATAGCCTCTTTCGTGCCTGCAACCACAATATCGACATCGCCTTTTTCGAGTTCAGTTCTCGTTGGATTGCAGATGAACTCACCCTCAATTCTTCCTACCCTAACAGCCGCAATAGGACCTTCAAAGGGAACATCAGATACAAGTAGCGCAGCAGAAGCCGCAGTTACTGAGACCACGTCTGGAGTATTATCTTGATCTGCTGAGAGCACAGTAACTATTATTTGCGTCTCATAACAAAATTCTTTAGGTATTAGGGGTCTTACAGGTCTATCAATTAATCTAGAAGCCAAAATCTCTACTTCACTCGGTCGTCCTTCTCTTTTGAAATAACCACCTGGTATCTTACCAGCAGCATATGATCTTTCTTGGTAGTTTATTGTTAGAGGAAGAAAGTCCTCACCCTCGACCTTTTCAGCAGCAGCAACGACTGTAGCCAAAACAACAATGTCACCATATTTCGCTAAGACGGATCCATTTGCCTGCTTAGCTACCCTGCCAGTGTCTAGTTCTATATTCTTACCATAGATCTGTGTTTTTATGTTTTTTGGTTCACTCTTCAAGTATATCCTCCTTAAAATCTACTTCCTAAGCCCTAATTTTTCTATTAGATTCTGATATTTATCAGGTTTAACTCTTTTTAAGTAATTTAGCAATTTCCTGCGCCTTGCAACTAAAGAAACAAGCCCTCGCCGTGTACTTACATCTTTGGGGGCAGACTGTAAGTGGGTTGAAAGGGAGTTTATTCGATTTGTCAGTAAAGATGCCTGTACTTCACAAGATCCTACGTCACTATCATGCAATCTGAGTTCGTTAGTCACTTGATTTTCATCCTCTTTTTCAAGAGCCATATTGCTTCTCCTTTATATTTATATAAAATATGAAAAATTATTGGTAATTAATCTTACTAATATTTTAAAATAGTCAAATCAGAACTATCAATTGAATACCCTATGATGCCTGAGTACTATTTTATTATCGTCGTAATCATCCAAATCGCTTGAACATACCAAGGCTTCAGATATTGAAGTGA
>JALLOG010000156.1 GCA_027717645.1 Desulfobacterota bacterium AH_259_B03_O07 | reverse complement strand
CCTAAATCTTTTTTTAACGCTTTCGAAATTGATTTTGGCAATTTTTTGAATGCCCGTTTAAACGTTTTCCCTTTGGAAAAGGTTTAGAGTAAAAAGTTTAAATCTTAAATTTTATCCTCGAAATATCTAACATTTACAGCAATGACAGTTGAGCTGTCACTTAAATTTTGATACCCTGCAGCTTGCTGCAGAGAGATTCAGCGACAAAGTACACACATATATTTAACCAAAAGAAAAGATAGTTGTTAACTGTATTTATTTGAATTCGAAAAAAAAGTTTAATTAATAAACCTATTTATACCAATCTTCAGAGGGTACGCGGATGGCAAGCAACTCGGCACGAGCACATTCCTTACGATCTGAGAAAAGTGAACAGTTAACGAACGTTTTCCTGCCTTCTACTTTCTTTATTTCCGCCCTGAGATTAACGGGTTTATCAATCTGTGCAGGTCGGCGATAGTCAATTTTTATTGATGCTGTAACATACCAAATAAAAGGCTTAGTATCCGTTCCTCTCCCCTCTTCCCTGTATGCAGCTGCTATTGCAGTAGAAACGGAATGGCAGTCTATAATTGTTGCAATGATGCCTCCATTCAGGATGTTTGTTGGACCAGCCATGTGTTCTTTCTTCGGAATCCAGGTACAGACGGATTCGTCACCAGACCAGTAGCTTTTTATCTGCAGTCCATTTTTATTGGTACTCCCACAACCCCAGCATTTGTTCATTTCCATATAATCTTGAAAGGCAAGTTTACCCATAAAATATTACTCCTCTTTAACGTATTGTCTACATATGATGCGCTTCCCCAATTAATAAACGCACAAACAAAGTAATTATAAATCCACAAAGCATAACCAAGAATCCCTTCCTATTAACACAACTCTTAATTAAAGGTGCATGTTCTAGTTCATGAAGCGTAGCCATATATAAGAACGTCCCAGAAGCTAAAGATAAAATAAGTCCCTTTACAAGTACTAAAGTTTCAGGGGGTAGATACTCGTGTATATCTTCTCCAAAAATAATTCCAATTGGAGTTGACAAGGCAAATAAGCTAAAAATTATGAACGTTTGATTCCTAGTCAATGTACTCTGAACCATCTTTAGAGCTAGAGCAAAAGCTGCAGATGATTTATGGACCATTATTGCAATCCATATAAAAACCGCCGTAGATGTGTCGCTTATGCCGAGCGCTGTACCTAGAAAAAATGAGGGTATAGCGATCATCACCGTCATGATAATCGGAATGGTAGGATTTGATAACTGATTATTTGCCTTCGCACTTTTCCGTTCAAAATTCTTAATAATGTGTTCCAAACCGAGCAAAACAAGAAAAACAAACAATACTAAAACAGAAGCTAGAGGATAATCAACGTCAGGAAAAGATTTGTTTAATAATTGAAATGCGGAGGGATACATTAGGATCAATGATAAAGCTAGAAAAACCCCCGCAGTAAAGGCTTCCCCCAAGGGAAAGCCTTCTGCTTGCCTCGCTTTTTCTCGCCGAAATAATGGATAATAACCTCCAGCGTAGGTAACCAATAAAATAGTTATGAGGGAAAACCACTGAAAAGTAGTCAACATATAGAGGTGGCGATATGAATTTCAGATTTCATGCTTTAATATTAATAATTTTTCTATAAAGGGGGACGCACCCCTTTTCCTATGCTCTACTGTCTATATAGATATCTTATCACGTGCAATCCCAAGATTCATCATATGATATATTGCACATGGGAACTGAATCCGAAGGGGACGAGACCTTATGGATAAGGATAGGTGAATTAATTGGACTAGTAAACAAAAGATTTTGGGGTTGACAGCCATTTTCATGGGTGCCCCCTTCTTTTATAGAAACAAGTAAGCAATCTATATAGAATTATCAGATTAAAAAGGAGGAAAAAATGATCCAAGCCGAAGAGACATTTGACGGAACATTCCCCTTTAAGCCCAACTTTTGTGAGGCAAATGGTTTTAAGATGCATTATATAGATGAAGGTGAAGGTGAGCCAATCATTTGTCTTCATGGGGAACCTACATGGGGTTATCTCTATCGAAAATTCATTCCACCGCTATCAAGGACACACAGGGTGATAGTTCCTGATCATATGGGTTTTGGAAAAAGCGAAACACCTCAAGACAAAGAATACACCCTTCGAACACACGTGGACAATCTAATAGCGCTGATTGAAGAGCTTGATCTCCGAAACATTACCTTTGTTGCCCAGGACTGGGGAGGACCCATATGTGCTGGCTACGCTGTTCGACAGCCTGCACGAATAAAACGCTTTTGTCTAATGAATACGCTTCTTGGTTATGGACCCCTTGTGCCAAATGCTCCAAAAATCCCGGCATTGCATACATCGCCGTGGTTTACCTGGGTAATAAAAGGATTAGAAGACGGGTCGTACCATGAGGTGTTAGGAAATTTAAATACCACGATTCTGAGTGTGATGAAGCTGCTAGGCTTTGAGAACTCAGAGGTTGTGGATCAAACCTGGCTCAGGGCATATTCCTGGCCATTTGAGAATAAGTTTGAGTGCAAAGGTGCTATAGAATTTCCCCTTGATGTCGCCCAGCAACGGATACTCAATTATGTAAAAGAGGGTGCAGCAGGAATCGATGAGTTGCGCACGAAGCCAGCGATGCTCGCTGAAGGCATGCTTGATAGAGCAATACCTCCAGCAAGGGCAATTGCCGACTTCAGAATTCTTTTTCCAAATGGGCCCATTATTGAACTAGAAAATGCAGGTCATTTCTGCCAGGAGGACGTGCCGGAAACTCTGGTAGCCCTGATTCAGCAATTCATTCAAATGACCTAGGCAAAATCAGGTATAAGCATTTCAAACGTTAAGAAATAATGAAGCTCCCTGCAGCAATCTGCACGGTATAGTCGTGGAATGGACAATCCATTTTGTCATTAATCCTTTTCGAAATAAAAAGGATTTAATTGGCATTCCAAAAATTGCGTTAAGAAAATCAGAAACGAAGACGTTAAAAAAAATTTGCGGGTTGGGGTTGAATCCAAATTTTTTAGTCGGAGTGTATGATTTTTAGCTAAATTTTTGGACAGCCTTGATTTTTGTTTCTTTGTATCAAGACAAAGAAAGAAAAATATAAATATTTTGGATACCCGATAAATGCGTTCTGGTATCACAATGTTTGGGATTTCACTGCGAGGAGTGAAACTGCGAAGCAATCCCAATTCGCTTGTTGTCAATCGTTAGTAAGCCGAAGCGATCTCTAGAGATTGCTTCACGGAGTCTAGACTGAGTAAATCGAATGTGTTCGCAATGGAAAGTATGGGGAATGCTCCGTGAGTTTATGCTGAGCCACGCGTATTTACTCGTACTGACGATAGAAACCCTGTAGCAAGCAAGCTACAGGTAATTCTCTTGTTAAAGTAGATACTTATCATAAACTTCCTTAGCCCAAAAGATTTCCGTTCCAGAAGACAGCAATGCCGTCATCATAATCGCCTCTCCTATCTCCTCTTTACTTATCTTGATGGCTAGTGCTTTTTTAATACGTGAGCTCGTGCAATGAGGGCATCTGCCATGTACAGCAACAGCTACCGCAATCAAAGCCTTCGTTTTCTTATCTAACTTTGTCTCTCCCTCAACTGCATTATAGAATTTCCACCAGCCTTCAGCCATCTCAGGGGCACATTTCTCAAACCATCTCTGATCATCGGCCATTATGTAATACCTCCTTATTATTTTGATTTAATTTAGAGTTTAACTCATTTAATTTGATTATTGAACTTAAAGAGAGATTCAATTACCACTTATAACGTATTTTTTAAACACTTTACGATTTGACATCATTTTATGACTGTGATAATTTGCGGGATATAATATTTAGGAGGTTAAAATGAAGTTTTTACATACTATGATACGGGTCGGTGATCTGGAAAAGTCGATAAGATTCTATACAGAAGTGATAGGCCTAAAGCTCCATCGACAAAAAGATTATCCCGAAGGGGAATTTACCCTAGCATTTCTTGGTTATGGTGGTGATACCGAACCTTTTCTTGAGCTAACACATAACTGGGGCACGGATCAGTATGATCTTGGTTCAGGATATGGACATATGGCATTTGGGGTCGAAGATATTTATGATACTTGTAAGAAGATCGAAGCAGCTGGTGGTAAGGTTGTCAGAGCACCAGGTCCAATGAAACACGGAACAACCGTTATTGCATTCGTTGAAGACCCAGACTCTTATCGAGTTGAACTAATTGAACGAAAAGAGGAGTCCTCGGGGTATTAGAGTTTCATTTGAGGGACGGCGCGTCGGAACCGCTCCTGCGATAGCCGAGGTTTTCAAACCTCGGATAGTCGTCTACCAACTAAATGCGAGATAGGAATGTCTCGCCTATCGGCGTTTGTGGAAGAACGATTTGATAAGCTCACTGGCAAACCTCCCCTGAGCCTGTCTTGTCGAAAGGCAATACAGAAGAAACCGGCGGTCTATCTCGAATCGTAATTCATTTTTCGCGGCTGGAAGCCGCTCCTACAGAGGGTCAGAGATAAATTATAAACCAACCACCAAGCCTGGTGGTTTAGGCAACAGTAATGGAAGGCTAAAGCCTTCCGCTACAAGAAAAAATGCAAAAGTAGGGGTGACCTATAGGCCTCCATCAGATTTTGAAAGAAAATTTATTTATCTTCTTTCCTTCGTTTTCTCCAAACTTTTTCAAGATATTTCTTTAGATTTATCTCCTTACCAATCTCAGTTGGATTGTAATAAATCCTATCTTTAAGCTCTTCTGGCAAAAACCCTTGCTCCACAAAGTGATCTTCGAAGTCATGGGAATATTTATAATCCTTTCCATACCCTAAATCCTTCATAAGCTTTGTAGGTGCGTTTCGAAGATGAATGGGAATAGGAATATACGGATTGTCCTGGACTTCGAACCTTGCTTTTGATATAGCAATTGTAGAGGAATTGCTTTTTGGACAGCTTGCTAAAAAAGTAGTAGCCTGCGCAAGAATTAAACTTGCTTCCGGCATACCGACATAGTTTACTGCCGTAAAGCAGGATGTTGCTAGAGTTAGAGCATATGGTTCAGCATTACCTATGTCTTCCGACGCAAGTATAACCAGTCGACGTGCGATGAATTTCGGGTCTTCACCAGCTTCAAGCATGCGCGCAAGATAATAAACTGCCGCATCCGGATCGCTACCTCTAACACTTTTTATAAAAGCCGAAATAGTATTGTAGTGTTCTTCCCCACTCTGGTCATATTTATAATGCTGGACTTGATACGCTTCGCGAATTTTCTCTCTATCGATTTTGATTGGTTTCTGCTTTTTACATAGATTATAAGCCACCTCAAGAGCATTCAACATCACTCTTGCATCCCCGCCTGATAGTCTAATCAGCTCCTCTTTAGCATCATTAGACAATTTGATTTCCCTTATGATTTCATCCATTTTAATTGCTCTTTCTAATATATTTTCTAGTTCGTTTTTGTTTAATGTATAAAGCACATAAACTTGACATCGTGAAAGCAGAGGTGATATGACCTCAAAAGAAGGGTTCTCGGTAGTAGCGCCAATAAGAATGATTGTTCCTTCTTCCACACTTTTAAGGAGAGCTGCTTGTTGGGCTTTATTAAACCTATGTATTTCATCAATAAATAAAATTGTTCTTACCCCAGTTTCCACTGATTTTTTTGCTTGCGATATTATCTCTCGAAGTTCTTTCACACCTGAGGAGATAGCGTTTATTTGAATAAAATCGACTTTCAATTCTCCAGCAAAAAGCCTGGCGAGGGTTGTTTTTCCCGTGCCAGGAGGACCCCACAAAATCATGGCTGGTATTGTTCCACTCTTTAAAATCTTGTTTATTACACCTTCTGAACCAAGAAGATGTTCCTGACCTATAAATTCAGTAAGTTCTTTTGGTCTAATTCTTTCGGCTAACGGTATTGAGGATTGTGGAGGTTTAAATAATGAAGAGGTATGTCGCTCAAAGTTTGATATTTTCTTTGCCATAACCCTAATTAAATTTTCCCCACTAATTAAAAGGTTAGAATGATATGGAAAGGAAATCAATTAAAATTTCTCAATTCAATCCTCTTAGAGAAAAAATGATTTAAACGGGCATTCAAAAAATTGCCAAAATCAATTCCGAAAGCGTTAAAAAAAGATTTAACCGAATCAAAGGATATGAAGATTCGGCATCAGTTAATAAAAGCTAAATATTTTTAGCTGTAGGAATTGATTTAATAAATCCTAATTTTTTGACAGCCC
>JALLOG010000155.1 GCA_027717645.1 Desulfobacterota bacterium AH_259_B03_O07 | reverse complement strand
GTAATACTTCTCTTTCCTCAATTTATCTAATAACCGCTCTTTAATAAAAGAAGAGGGGAAGATGATGGAGAAAGAAGGCGAGATGATGGAAGAAGAAGGGAAGACGATGGAGAAGGAAGGCGAGATGATGGAAGAAGAGGGGAAGACGATGGAAGATGATGGTAAAATAAAATGATGGAAGATAAAAAGGACGCTATGAAGGACAGCGGAGGTTATTAAGAGTTTAATTGCTTAACTAAAGCCGAAAAAGAGCAGCGACAGGGGTCGTATCTCCACAATTGACAAATGAAGTTTAAAGGCAACTCAGCCACTTTTTATAAAAAATGAACTACCTCTATTTTTTAATCTATGTTAGATAACTACTGAAATATGAATACAATCCCAAGATCAACTTTTGTAGTTGCTGGTTTTTAACCTTCCGTGCAATATCCCGAAACATAATGGATAAACCTTTTATTTTTGTAGATTAAAGGGGTGCGTCCCTATTATTTTTTGGATTATTATGCTACTTATGGCTTATCTTGCGATCTATCTTCCACAGACAATTTGGCGTCTTATGGAGATTAAGCTTGAGATTCTATGCCAGCTTGCCCCTGCTATATTTTTAGGTCTACATATAAAATCCCTTCGTAGCTCTGCCGTTTTTTTGGGGCTCATTGTAGGAACAGCAGTCGCAATAGGGATCATGCTAGCGGATATTTCAGGACTCCAGATTTCATCTAAACCATGGGGATTTCACGCCGGTATTTGGGGGCTTATAGCTAATTTGTCAGTAATTGTAGTAGTTTCACTTATAGAAGAACCAAGAAGTGGTAATGCCTTCATGTAACTTCGGAGCAACAAGATTCTTACGTATCTCCAATAAGATACATTGGTCCTGTGGGTTTGGGAACGCCGTCTACAGGCTCGAGGGTAACTGCAAATTTCTGGATTTTCCCAAATTCTGAAAGTGACTCTAATTTTATTACGCTGTTACCTTTATCATTCACATTAAATATCCCTGCGCTCTTCGGTGTCCCGTCCGCAATAATCCACCATTGATATGTCTTACCGGCGGCAAGTTGAGGAAGATTTAAGCAATAGAATAGAGCCTCGTTATCCTTTGTATTCCAAATGACTCTGCCAACAGCTTTTAGATCGGGCTTAAGGTTTACAAGGTTAATTATAACTACGTTCGGGTCTTCCAGGAAACTGATTATTTCGGTTTGGGAGGCAAGCTTATCTTCCAGTTCGCTTATTTCCAACTCTTTTTTAACAATCCGATTCTCAATGGACTTAATACTCTCCTTCTGAATTTCGATCATCTCATTAAGTTCGCTTACTTGAGTCCGTTGTTTATCGAGAGTTCCCCTCAGTGATTGATTTGAGATGAAGAGTACTATTACCAAAGCGGCTGCAACAGCTCCCCCTAATCCAAGCCACAGAGGCTGAAACCTGCTCCAAAACGGGATTTGACCGGAGTCTTCGGTTAATTCTTTAGACGGACTGATCTCTTCGAACAGCCTTTTTTTCAGCCTGGGGTGGGGCGAAACGCTTTTTGCGGAGTAGGACATAAGAGAAGCTATTCTCTTGTTTTCCTTCAATAACTCCAGAGCTTCTGGTGAGCCGTTCTTGATATACTCCTCGACTTCTTCTAGCTCATCTCCTTCCAGAGCGTCGAGTGCATATAATGAAATGAGTTCCTCTAACCTGCTTTTATCCGTCATTCTCTATACTATTTCCTCTGGGAAGCCCTGTTATAAAGCATCCCCCCTGCTGAGTAATATATATAAAATCATAACCTATTTAAGTATACGGAGGAAGTGGATTATCGGTTGATCTATAGTCTTTTCTTCCGTTTTTACATACAACCTCTATGATTGCTGAGGCTTAAGCGTCTGTGCTATACTGTTGACTAATTAACGGTATTTGCTTTATACAGGGGGGAGTAGGTTAATGTGGCTCTAGAATCTAGTCAAGTCGAATCGAATTTTATATGTAGAGAAAGCATGGTTAATCCGCATAGTGACAAATCAAAACTCTCCGAAAGCGAGCAACACTTAGCTGCGCTTATTTCTAAGATTGCAAAGGGATGTGAATCCGCCCTTAGCAGCCTCTACGACAATACTATTTCACTAGTATATGGGCTCTCGCTAAAGATACTCTCCGACACTCTAGAGGCTGAAGAAGTAGCCCTCGATGTTTTAAAGCAGGTCTGGAATAAAGCCGTGGATTACAACCCGGGACGAGGGACGCCGTCTGCCTGGCTTCTTACAATGACTCGCAGTCGAGCAATAGATAGGCTAAGATCAGGCACAAAGCGGAGCAGAATGGAAGAACCGCTTGAATACGATATCCCTAGCCAAGCCTCCTCTCCAGAGGAATCAGCTTCAATCGGAGAAAATCGTGAACTCATTCAAAATGCCCTTTCCGAGCTAACTCCCCAGCAAAGACAGTCCATAGAACTTGCGTATTTTTACGGATACAGCCAAAGCGAGATTTCGGACCGCCTAAACCAGCCTCTTGGGACAGTAAAGAGCTGGATCAGATCGGGAATGATGAAACTTCGGGGAACCCTCGGTTCATCCGAGAAATAAAAGTAAACCCGACTGCAAAAGTCCCCCCCCAAACCGACTGACCACAGTAATTCATCCAAAACCATCACTCCGTCCGTATTATAGACTGAATCCAATAAAATGAAGGAGGGTAACTTCATGACATGTAAAAAGATTTTTAGATCATATGTTCTTCTACCGTTCGCATTTCTTATGTTAGTAGGGTTGTTAATCCATCTAACTCCGCCATATGCGAAATCGGCGGACCACGTTGATGCCCCTTTAACTACTGCCGATCCGCCTGTTGATATCACTGATGTCTATGCTTTTCTGGATCCGAACGATGAGTCACGCCTAGTTCTCGCCATGGCAGTCGTTCCGTTCATAACACCGAGCAATAATCCTAATACGGGATTTGCATCGAATGTCCTTTACCAGTTCAAGGTAGACAATAACGGTGACGCCTTAGAAGATTTGATTATTCAGCTCTTATTTGACGGCAGCGGATTTAACCAAACCTTCAGAGTTATAGGACCTGCCCCGCCCCTTAGCACGGGCGCAGTCAATCAGATACTTCTCCTAGGAGCTTCCATCGAAGGTAACACGCAGCAAGATATAACCCAGGGGGATTTTCAAGCGTTTATGGGTCTTGCTGACGATGCCTTCGTTACGGATCTAACCCAGTTCAACATGATTCTATCCGGCGATCAAGATGTATTCCGCGAGTTTACCTCCCCTGCCTTGGGACTGCTTAGAGGACGAGAGGTAAGACCTGACGGTACTAGCGGAGTCGACTTTTTCGGCGGAGCAAACGCGCTTCACATCGTAGTCTCATTTCCAAAGAATTTGGTCCGCGGTGAAGGGTTCTTCGGGATGGATGGTCTTATCGGAGTTTGGGGAACAACGAGTCGTCCGGATCAAGTATCAGAAGATGACTTCGTTCAGATTGAGCGTATGGGACAAGAGCTTTTTAATACCGTTTTTGTTCCGTCCGATATGAAGAACGACTTTAATGCGGCTGTACCCGCAGAAGACGCAGCCATGTTCTCCAACTTAGTCCCCGATGCGCTAACACAGGTTGATAATGACGGTACGGGTAATACCATAGAAGGACGTACGGTTGTGCTCGGTGCAGTCGGAGTTACTGTGCTCCCAAACGGTGCACCTCTACTTCTGCCACCCGACTTCGTGCATCCCCTCGTTCCCACAGCCGAACTCCTTCGCATAGCACTGCTACCGGATTTTATAAGGCTCGATCTTGACCGCGATGCCGATGATTTGGCTGTTGGTTTATTTGGTCTCCAGAACGGTAGACGGCCTCAGGACGACGTGCTCGATATTGCACTTCTTCTGCTTCGTCAGCTCGCTGATGTCAACTTCCCGGCTGGCTCTGAGCTCCCCGGAAGCGGACCCCCTCGAGCAGGCGCTCTCGATTGCACTATACTACCCGGGTGCCCGGACAGGCGAGTCCTCGCAGTCCTTCAGGGTACAGATTTTATAAAACCTGACGCTCTCATAGCCGCACTGCGCGTGGACGTAAGCGGTAATGACTCCCCCTTCCCTGCCGCAGGAGGAGGAACTACGACCCTTTTCCCGGATTCAGTCTTTAACTTCATGGCGCTCGCTCTTTTCCCGCAGTCAAATGGCGGCGGTGGCGGTAGTTGCGCAGTTGCAGGTACTGAAGCCAACATGGGCGATGCTGCAATTACTATCATAGTTCCCGGGCTTGTCGTAGCTTTCGCATTCGGCAGAAGATACTTGAGAAGAAAGAGAAAAGCAGGCGTAGCTCATAAATAATTTATAAAACAAACACAGCGGGACGGTTCTTTTAGGACTGCCCCACCTTGGCATCTAATAAAAAAGCAGGCTAAGGAGGCTAATTATGTTAAAAAAAATAGTAGTTATAATTATTCTCATCTCTCCCCTCATCCTTACCTTAGCCTGCTCTAATTCTAAAAACGAAAAGAAGGATATCAATAACAAAGAAACCAATAATAAAATAGAATTTTATCAAAAAAGAATAGCTGCAGATCCCATCGCCTACGCCTATTACAATAGGCTTGCCCAAGCATACATACTGAAAGCAAGAGAAACCGGGGACACGGTCTATTATGACAAAGCCGAAGAAACACTAAAAAAATCGCTCGAACTAAACTCAAAAAATTATGTGGGAACCCTTTATCTCGCAATGGTTAATATTTCAAAACACGACTTTAAAGAAGCCCTTAGGTATGCAGAAAAAGCAATAATCTTAAACCCAGATGAAAGTTATGCATACGGGATACTCGGCGATGCCTATAATGACCTTGGGGAAACAGATAAAGCCCTGGGGACTTATGAAAAGATGCTTCGGCTTAAACCTAACCTGGATTCATACAGCCGAATATCTAATCTCAAAGTCATTAAGGGTGATACAGATGGCGCTATACGGGCAATGCAGAAGGCATATGAAGCAGGACTAAAAGACGTCCGTACCCCCAAAGAAAACCTGGCTTGGACTCAAGTAATGCTGGGATCCCAGTACTTCAACATGGGAGATTTGGAAGAAGCTAAAAAACACTACAATAAAAGTTTGGAGATTATGCCTAACTACTATGTTGCGCTCGAGCATCTAGCCGAAGTAAACGCAGCAGAGGGAAAGTACGAAGAAGCTCAGAAATTATACAAAAGGGTTTTAGAAATAAATCCCTCACCGGAGTTTTATATAGCACTAGCTGGTGCCTACGAGAGCAAAGGAAGAGAAGATGAAGCAGAGAGGCTTTATAAAAAAGCACAGGATATATATGAAAGCTACGTCGATAACGGTGACGTAGGATACCTTAGAAATCTCGCCCTATTTTATGCCGATAACTCTATAAATCTCGAGAAGGCTCTGGACATGGCTAAAAGGGATTTGCAAATCAGAAAAGATGTTTACGCTTATGACACTCTTGGATGGATTTATTACAAACAAGGGAAATTTGATAAAGCTCTCGGAGCCTACAACGAGTCCCTCAAGCTCAGCACAAAGGATGCCAAACTTTACTACCATGCAGGCATGATTAACTATAAGCTTAACAATATTGATAAAGCAAATGAGTATTTAACACTTGCACTTTCCACTAATCCCTACTTTGATACAGCCTCCGCAAAAGAAGCTAAAAACACTTTAGAGAAAATAGCAAGCAAAAACCACGCTAAGAACTAAAGCGGTAATCCCAACTTTCTACCGACGGTTGCGTAGAGGGAATAAAAAACAATCATAACAACGCTTGATATAATCATAGATACCCAGAAATTTAACTGCTGCCTCAAAAGCCAGGGCAGAACCAACTGAACCATTGTTTTTTTTACAGCTACCATGTCATGGTGTCAGGCCTTGACAATTGACATAAGGCGTACATATCTATAAACTTTCTATTCGGACAGAATAAAGTTTTTAGAAATATTAGAAGATTATCACGATCGTCTAGGGATTGTTGTCCATAGCTACGTACTGATGAATAACCACTACCATATAGTTATAGAAACACCCGAAGGTAATTTGCTTAAGGTAAAGGAGAAAGAAATTAAGATGAGGGGGATTCGAGGGAACATGGCTAGGAATGTAGCGATATATATGTCTAAAAGATATTGTGGTTTAACCAATCAGGTAATTGGGAATATCTTTGGTGAGATACATCACTCTGCAGTAAGTAAGGTATCTAGTAGGCTAGAGGAGAGGATAAAAAAGGATAAGAAGTTAAATATCTTTATAGAAGAGATTAAGTCTCATGTC
>JALLOG010000154.1 GCA_027717645.1 Desulfobacterota bacterium AH_259_B03_O07 | reverse complement strand
AGGAGACAAAGGCATCAGAACATACACTACTTTCTTTAGAAAAGCTTGAAAAATTTGCCATTCAGCAGGCAATGCGTGAAACTCAGGGCAATAAATCAAAGGCCGCTGAGATTCTAGGCATTTCGAGGGACACTCTTTATAGAAAGTTGAAGCACTTTGGCATTGAATAATAATTCAGATTTCTTTTAAATATCGGATTTTCTCTGGGTCGGAAAACCCCTGCTATGGACGTTTGTTGTTCTTCGTCTCATACAGAATAGTCGGGATGTATCGTCTGAGCTCGACGAAGACTTGCCAGTCCCCGAATAATACGGGGTAAAAGACGATTATTTTTTAAAAGTGAATTCTGTAAGATTTTCTTACATCTGACAATCCCAATTTGCATATTATCCCTATAACTTCCTCAAATCTATAGAAAATCTTCTATGGCATGGGAATTGCATTTTAAAATTAATGCATTGATATTATGAATTTAAATAGAACCATTTATGAAGTTTTCAAAGAAGAGGTGTTTTCTATGATTATAAAGCCAACTCTTTCTATCGAAATAGGAAAATTTATGGATAAGACCAAGCAGGTAGAAATTATGATTAACAGATGGTCGACGTTAAAAAATCACACTTTATTAACATAAAGGAAGGTGCAATAACATGGCATTTAAATATCCATTCAGTAAAAGGATAAATCACTTTGTCCCACCAAAGCAGTGGGCTAGTATGAGGATTGCAAAGGAGCTTGAAAAAGCCACTGGTAAAAAAATAATCCACTTTGAAAAGGGTGACTATCAGGGACCGGATTTTGATACTCCTGAGCACCTACTTGAAGCCTGTATAAAAGCACTCGTAGAAGGGTATGTGAGATACGAACCGGGGCCTGGCCTTCCAGAGCTCAGAGAGGCTATTGCAGAAGAGATGAAGCAAAGAGGAAGGCCAACAACTCCTGATGAAGTAATTGTTACAGCAGGGGCAAAGCAGGCTATTAAAATGACGCTTCTAAGTTTCATAGAAGATGGAGACGAGGTGATATTTCCAAACCCTGGTTATCCTCCTGATGAGGTTTGGGCAAAGTATGGAGGTGCAACTATAATACATACGCCACTTACAAAACCCGATTGGCAGTTTGATATTGAAATGCTTGAGCACATGATTACACCAAGAACAAAGCTTTTAATAGTCAATACTCCCCAAAGGCCTAATGGACATTTGGTGGAAAATCAAGTGGAGATTGCTGAACTCTGTTTAAAGCACAAGCAGCTCATAGTCGTTTCCGATGAGATTTTCTCCCACATAGTTTATGATGGAAAGCAACATGAAACTATTTCTGCAGTCCCTAGCATGGCTGAAAGAACTATAGTGATTGATACATTCTCCAAGACCCATGCGATGACGGGATGGAGAATTGGTTGGATTGTTGCTCCAAAACCCGTTATAGAGAAGCTCTCAATATTCCTTCAGGATTCTATTACAAACGTTGCAACATTTATTCAGAAAACCGCATATGCCGCGATGGTAGGACCTCAGGACTGGATAGTGAGAAAAACACAGATTCTTCAAAAGAAAAGAGACAGAATAGTAGCAGGTTTAAATTCAATCCCGGGCATAAAGTGCGATACTCCTTCAGGGGCTTTTTACGCTTTTCCTGATATTACTGGTACAGGATTAACTTCACAGGAATTTACAGACAAGTTGATTAAAACTGCAGGGGTTGCAGTAGTTGCAGGAACCGCTTTCGGAAGCAATGGTGAAGGCTATGTAAGGTTAACTTATGCTACTCCCGACAAGGATATAGCTCATGGAATAAAAAGGATAAAAGAGGCAAACCTAAAGACTTAGTATATTATATACAGTAAATACTTTTGCTTATAAAGGTTATTGCTTTTGAAGCAATCTCTCATCTCTAAGTATTTATATTAAAAAATAAAAGGTTAGAAAAATGTGCGTTCAAGTTTGTTTATATTAAGTAGATTCGCCTGATGGAATTGACCATTTAACCAATTAATCGTGATTGAGTTGTTGCTTAGGTATTAGGGTGTCTCAAATGTCAAATAAATCAAGAAGATCTAATTGAGTGAGAAAGCGTTATTTTGTCCCTTTCTTTGTAGTTTCTTTCGCTCTAGATTTCATAATCTGTTATAAGGGACTATAGAATAACTTCTTAATTAATTAGCTTTAGCAATACTTGAGAGGATTAACCCTTTCAAAAGCGGTTTTCTTAACTGTTAAAAATGCTGACTTAAGAAGGAGGTAGCTAACTTATGAGCGATGATGAGATTATGATATTCGGTGGAAGTGGAAGTAAACGACTCACGGCCCGAATTTGTGATTACCTCCAAATCAAGCCTGGGAAGAATGAGACCCTGCAGTTTTCTGAGGGCAACACTTTCGTACGTGTCTTAGAGAACGTTCGAGGACGTCGGGTTTATCTCGTTCAATCCACAGTGTTTCCTTCCAACGATAATTTCATGGAGCTATTATTTTGGATAGATGCACTTAAGCGCTCCAGTGCAGATTCAGTGACTACGATAATTCCCTATTTCAGCTACGGAAAAGGTGATAAGAAGGATGAACCACGTGTGTCCATTCGTGCTCGGGTCTGTGCTGACGCGATAGAGGCTGCTGGCGCAGATCGAGTTGTTACAGTTGACCTCCATGCGCCGCAGATTCAAGGATTCTTCCGCATTCCAGTGGATAATCTATATGCACTCCCGATCTTATGCGATCGAATCAGGGTTAAGAAGCTTGAAGATCCCATTATTGTATCCCCTGACACAGGATTCGCCAAACAGGCCAGGAAATATGCTAAACACCTCGGCACATCCGTAGCTATAGCGGATAAAGAACGTATATCACACAATGAGATGGCTGAGGTGTTACATATTATAGGTAATGTGGAGGGCAAAGCTGCCATAGTGGTGGATGACTTTACTGTAACAGGGGGGACGCTTTTGGAGGTATCATTGAAGCTGATTGAACAAGGTGCCAAACAAGTGTATGCGATGGTTACCCACGGTGTTTTAACCAAAGGTTCGGTTGAAAGGATCAATGCTAGCCCCATCAGACAACTTCTCATTACCGATAGCGTTGAAAATCAGCCAGTTAAGTTTTCATTCAAAATTGAGGTAGTATCCATCGCCTCTCTTTTGGGGGAAGCAATAAAAAGGATTCACTATCGAGAGAGTATAAGTGCAATGTTTCCTGAGTAATAATCCTTAATGAAGATGCCTTATAAGATGCCATTCACATCTCCACTATGCTTCACCCAAGTAACCCCTATCACAGTTCATGAATGACTAGAGATAAAGCAATATTGTAAACATTACTTATATTGAATCTTTTTTGTGCGGATTAGGTGGTTAGGATTACTTTTTCTTTATAAAGATCAATGGAGTTTGAAAATATTATAGATTTTTTACAGAACCTAAACCCTGTAATACAGGCACTAATTGCTACATGTTTTACATGGGCGATGACTGCTCTTGGGGCAGCCGTGGTCTTTATGGCTAAAGATGTGAGCAGGAAGATGCTCGACGGGATGCTTGGTTTTTCCGGTGGAGTCATGATCGCGGCTAGTTTCTGGTCACTGCTTGCTCCGGCTATCGAGATGTCAGAAGGGAAAGCTATCCCAAATTGGTTTCCTGCTGCGATTGGTTTCTTAGCCGGAGTTATGTTCTTGTGGGGTGTTGATAAAATACTACCGCACCTCCACTTAGGTCTTTATATACAGGAAGCTGAGGGAATTAAGACAAGATGGCAGCGGAGTATCTTGCTTGTTCTCGCTATAACTTTGCACAACATCCCTGAAGGTCTTGCGGTTGGAGTTGCTTTTGGGGCTATTGCTACAGGTTTCCCTTCCGCTACCTTATCAGCAGCCATCGTTTTGACTATCGGAATCGGGATTCAAAATTTTCCCGAAGGCCTTGCTGTCTCCATGCCTCTTCGACGTGAGGGAATGTCCCGCCTGATAAGTTTTTGGTATGGTCAATTATCCGCAACAGTTGAACCTATTGCAGCCGTTATTGGAGCAGGGGCCGTTGTCCTAGTACAACCTATTCTGCCATACGCTTTGAGTTTTGCTGCAGGCGCCATGATCTTTGTCGTTATCGAAGAGCTTGTTCCGGAGTCTCAGAGTGGAAGTAATACGGATTTAGCTACCATGGGTGCGATGATAGGCTTCGTGGTAATGATGGTACTTGATATAGCATTTGGTTAATTTTTATTATCGCGAACTATTATTCGTGGCGCTTTAGTACGAGAATTTTTATTATTTAATCTCAGGTAAACCGTTTGTTTCTAAAAAACGAGTGTGGGAAAATGATTTTTATCAATATCGCATCCCATTAAAATTTGTTTATCTCATTCAATTCTCTGGAGCTATGATGTTGAGGGATGGGCTTGTCATGGAGTGCCGACTAAGATGGAGTCTGACAAATCATTCAAAAAGAAGGTAGAAAGAATAAAGTCAATAATCTATCTACACAAGATTGACTCCTTTATTTTAAATATATGATTTAACAATGAAGTTTAATTTAGTTGTCTTAGAGAATTGGTGCGTAACCGACAGTTATATCTCTATTGTTTATCATGATTCCATAGGGTGTTATAAAAACCTCATCAGATGATTTATCACGCCTTATCATCTCGGCTCGAGAGAGATTATTAACGATTTCATCGGTATCGGATCTATCAAACCCTATTCTTTTCCCAATGTCGTACATATTAAAACCTCTTGTATGGTTAAATTCACTCAAATCATATAATTCAGAAAGAAATCGGGCTCCCTTTCTCTGAATACCCTCCAAGTACTGTTCTTCAAGGCATCTTTTAAGCAATGGTTTTGTAGTTTTTAGCGGTTTTAATAGGTTAAACCATAGACTCTGGTATTTACCGATAATATCATAGTTTGCGTTGAAGAATATATTTAAAGATCTAAAATTGTCATTATAAATATCTTGAAATTTGTTCTTCTCTATATTTGTCATTTGGGCTTACCTCCATATGTTTTTATTGCATCTAACTAACCCTTCAAAATTTATCCGTTCTAATTATTAATTCTACATTAATTTACATCATCACTTACTATAAATATAAACATTCTTGATGTTTAGTCAATATTATATTTCGCATATGCAAACATTAAATAATTTGATAAGTATCCTTAATTACTTAATTATGGTCTATCGTGAAATGATATGATAGCATATGCGTACAAAAGTTATTGATTTATCAACCGCATATGGAACTTAATTGATTAGATTTCTTTAAACTTTGTTAAAAGTTATATTAACCCGTTTTATGCATAAACATTTTCTTTCCACATCTTCCCGTAAAGATAAGCTATGTCAAGAAAACTTTCCTCTCTGACTACATATTTTTTCGCAAACAAACCTTTTTTCCTTCAAGCATAGCCTTAAATCTAACTCGTTCCCACTCCTTTCTTGTTACTCGAGCAAACCTCTGCTTATAAGGGCTATTCTCCTTATGTTCCTTTTACCTTCTCCTTCCATTTCCTCTCTGCTATGTATCCCAAACCAAACTCTCAAGCCTTCTCCCTGCCTATTTTACTTGTCCCTATTTTACTATTTTAATCTATTTTAATACTATTTTAATAAAACCACAAAAAATCTTAGGTGATTAGGTAATAAGGGTTGGTTTATCCCTTCCACAAATTTCTCGGATTTGAAGAAGCTTGAATGTAGAGTCAACTAAGGGTTTCAGTACAGAGTTTATATCTTCATTGAATTTTTCTGTTCGATAGCACTCGTGGTAAAGGCGTATTGTGACCCCTTTAGTTCCAGTGCCTGAGAGTCTGCAGACAACTCGTGATCCATCGGACAAGAAAATGCGAAGACCCTGGTGCTCACTCATGATACCGCTCACGGGATCTTTGTAGTTAAATTCATCGGCATGTTTTATGTTGCTTTCTGCAAAAGAGGCTCCAACTAGGCTTGGAAGTTTGTTTCTTAGTTCTTGAATCACTTCATTTGCACGGTCAGTTTCTATGCCCTCATAGTCATGTCTTTGATAAAAGCTGCGTCCAAAACGTCTCCAACGTTCCCCTAAAATCTCTTTTACCGATTTTTTAGTACTTGCAAGTATCGCAAGCCAACACAATACCACCCACATTCCGTCCTTCTCCCGTACGTGGTTCGAGCCGGTACCAAAGCTTTCTTCTCCACAAATGCTACATAAGTTGGCATCCATCAAGTCGCCAAAGAATTTCCATCCTGTGGGAGTTTCATAACACGGGATCCCCAGATCAGCGGCAACACGATCGACAGCGGTACTTGTAGGCATTGATCGGGCTACTCCGGTAACTCCGTCCCTAAAGCCCGGGATTACGC
>JALLOG010000153.1 GCA_027717645.1 Desulfobacterota bacterium AH_259_B03_O07 | reverse complement strand
AGTTTACCCCTCTTTTCTTTTTAACACTGTCTCATATGTATCTGAACTTTTACAGGAGCATGTTGCTATGTAAGTTTTATTGAGAAAGTGATTAACAAAATAAACCTTATATTATCACAGCTAATTAAGAAATAGCAGTCAAAGCCTCAAAATCAACCTCCTCGACCCTTAGGTAAAAGTTATTTCGACTAGTCGATATTATTGGTGATAATCGTGCTTCCAGTAAATTTAGCTATGTCTTGTAGATCCCCGAAACCCGGGGCCTTAACTGCAGCAACATTCAGCGTGCCTTGAAGTTTGTTAACCACTAATGTCGCAAGCGCCTCACCCTCGATATCCTCGGCGATAATCAGGAGTGGTTTGCCCTGCTTGGAGAGCTGCTCAAAGATGGGGAGCAAATCTTTAAGAGAAATAATCTTCTTTTCACATATCAAAACCTTGGGGCGCAAGAGATCGCCAATGAATTTAGGAGACATAGGTCCACCATTGAGCTTAAAACTCTTCCCTGAGCTGTTAACGATAGTGGTTTGGCTCGTAGTAACGACAGCCTTTTTTGCGTCACCAAGTACTTTAAACGACACACTGTTTTTCTTCGCAAAACAAAGGGATGATGAAAAAAGAACAACAAAAAATAACAAAATACATGGATATTTTTTAAAGTGTTTCATATTTTACCTCCCTAGTACACTCAGCAAACATTTTAAACTAAACCAGTAAAGAAAAGCAAAACGAATCAACCATTTATTTCCTCGAATATCTTTTCCAAAAAACTTAAGAAGCTCACAATCGTACACCCAAAACCTGAAAGAACCCCTTTTGAAAATAGGGAACAACAGACACTATTTTTTCTTGAGATAATCTAATCTTAGAAATAAGAAATTATCGTTACTTTAGATTGCAGTGCCCACAAACAAATAGTGTCTGTTGTTCCCTATTTATTTTATTTAACTGGAGGGATCACCTTATCTTCTAATGACTTTCACCTCTACAGTTGACGCTATTTCTAGAGCTGAAAATATTTCTCATGCTATTCACTAGATGGTTGAGTAGTGCTCTCTTCAGCTGACTCAGGTACTTCCGCTTTTGAAGAAGCCTTATCCTCAGTAACTCCATCAGCATCTTGATTATTGGCGTCTTTCCCGTCTAGTTGAGATTCTTGGTTAGGAGCTAATGAATCCTTAAAATCGTAATCCTTTATTATTGAATCATATATGTCACAAGCTTTGTTATAATCTTCGCTGGTCTGTGCTTCTTGCCCTTTATTTACACGATTTCCGATTGCATCTGCGGTTTCTGCATTTAGTTTGCCATTAAGATTTAAGTCAAACATCCCTTTCATAATAACCTGGTGCTTCTGAAAAGCGTCCATAAAGTTAGTGCATTCAGCAATTGCTAGATTAGCTGACATGCCTATAGTTAGCGCGATAATTAATATTTTCATTGTAATTCCCCCTTATCTTTTCTATATCAAATTTTGTAACAAACTTCAAATTGCCTAAATTATTAAACCTTGAAACAGATATTTTGAAATCAAAATAAACTAAGATGTATTTATTTTCTTACTCGTTGCTAAAATCAGTACTGTTTACATAATGCTATGCTAACAGTTGGTTAAAATAAAACTACTGATTGGTGACGACAAAATTGGTGCGGCGGTTTTTGCGCCAGCAGGTCTCGTTGGATTCTGTGCACACTGCCCCTTCCTCCCCGTAGCTTATAACATTTATTCGACTTAAGCTTACGCCTTGATTAACAAGGTACTCCCTAGCAGCCCTGGCACGCCTTTCGCCGAGAATAATTTTATCGTTTGGCGTCCCTTCTCGTTCTTCTGCGTAACCACCTATGAGGATCTGGTAGTTGGGATTTTCTGTCATCCATTTTGCTATCCTGTTAAGTGCCCTGGTGCTCCGAGGGGTTATAACGAATTCCTCGAAATCGAAGTAAATGTCCTTAAATATTGGAGGTGTCCTGACCACGACTGATTCGCTCCATGCACCCCAGCCATTTTCATTTCTCGCTCGTACTCTAAACTCTAATTCCTTATCGGAAGGAGGTCTTGTGTCTTCGAATATTCTTTCATTCCCCTGATATTGACTTGCCCAGGTCCCTCCACCCACGACTCGCCCGTCAAGCTCATAAATGGTCGCAGTTGTAACAGGATCCCAAGTGATTTGCAGATTATTATCGTGCATAACACCGGTAAGGTTCATAGGTTCGCCAGGTTTTTGATCTGCCAAAGCAATCGTATCGAAAACTTGACCTGCTCCGAAGGAGAATGTTAAAGCCAACGCAATGAACAAGCCTTTGTACTTTCTCACAGCATGCCTCCTATCTTTCTCATTTGATATGGCTAAGGAATGGCAGAAAATTCGTTGAAGTCAACCGACTCAACTTGTTTCACCATATCTTCCTTACTAGTATTTTTTGCCTCTATACCAAACATATAGCGGCCGTCAACAACGATCTGTATTTCACCTTTGTTTTTTGATGGATCATATTCTACTATAGCTTTTTGTCCTGCAACTGTTGCCAATTCCCCACCACCTGAGGTAGCCATCATCGGGTTTGAAAACATCATCATCATGCTTTGCAACAATGGAGAGTCTGTTATTATGCTAATCTTCATGGAACTTGAATCTTTACTTAACTTACGTTCAACAGTTATTCCCCCTCCCAACATACCAGCACCGACGGCTTGGGATGTTGCTTCTTCTCCATTCCATCCATCGAGTATTTTCATATCATTCAGAAGTTCCTTAAGCTGTCCCCCTTTTTTCTGCCGTGCCAATTGTGCTGCGTACTTAAATTGACTAGCTGCAGGCCCAAACTTGCCATCTTCGTATTTTTTTAAACCATCCTCCACTGCGTCGGTCACATCATCCGCAAGTGAAGGATGAGTCAAACAAATCATAAAAACTCCAATGGCAAAAACTATAGAGAATTTCAACATTGATTTCTTTTTGATATGATTCATTACTAACCTCCTCTAAGGTTCGACTTGATTATTATTGTAAAATAGATTCAATGACAAAAATTATATTACACTAAAACACACGAGCCTAAAATTCATATGGGAGATAAATATTTTATATGCTCTAGCAACTCAGCATAATAAGACCTCTCGATTGTGTGAGGCTTCAAGTTCTAAATCAGGTCCAACAGGCACGATTCCTGTTGGGTTTATAGTTCTATGACTATGGTAATAGTGCTTTTTAATATGCTCAAAATTAACTGTGTCTGAAACACCGGGAATTTGATAGAGTTCTCGAAGATAATTCGAGAGGTGAGGATAATCTGATATCCGGCGAAGATTGCATTTGAAGTGGCCAAAATATACGACATCAAATCTTATGAGGGTTGTAAATAGTCTCCAATCCGCCTCAGTTATTGTACTTCCTACTAGATACCTCTGCTTATCCAGGCGTTTTTCAATATAATCAAGCGTATCAAAGAGGGAAACAAATGCTTCTTCATAAGCCTCCTGAGTGGTAGCAAATCCACATTTGTAGACTCCATTGTTAACCCTTTCATAAACTATACTGTTAATTTCATCAATTGCATTGCGAAGTTCAACTGGATAGAAATCAACACTTTTATCTCCAACTACATTAAATTCAGAATTAAACATCCTGATAATCTCTGAGGACTCGTTGTTAACTATTGTCCCGCTTTTTTTGTCCCACAATACTGGCACAGTAACACGCCCTGAATAATCAGGTTTGGCAGCTACATAAATCTCATACAAGTGCCTTGAGTTATTAACTGGATCAGAAATAGCTCCAGGGAAATCATCAAATGTCCACCCATTTTTCAGCATGACAGGACTAGCTATTGATAGAGAGATTACATTTCCCAGATTCTTTAAATTACGAAAGATTAGAGTTCTGTGAGCCCAGGGACATGCAAGAGAAATGTAAAGATGATATCGATTTGGTTCTGCTTTAAAACCAGAGGATCCATCTGCAGTTACCCAATCTCTAAAAAAGCTTTCTCTACGAACAAATCTTCCAGCTGTCGATTTGGTGTCATACCATTCATCTCTCCATTCTCCTTTAATCATAAGACCCATAAAGCAACCTCCATAAAATAGTTTATATTCTAAACCTTAAAAGTATGATATAAGAGTTAAATTCTCTTTAATTTTATTCTACTTAAGAAGTTCAATAATCTAAGTTAACAACTTGATAACATTAATACCTACATAAAAAATGTTGTTAAACGTCAAGAACTAATCAAACTTGGTTTGGATTATCTGTTATATTTAACAAATGTCATGTAATTAGGAGACATTTTAAATGAAAAAACCAGCTAATACGCAACATCCAATTCACGATTCTCTTACACACCGTTGGAGTCCTCGTGCCTTTTCTGAGCGAATGGTTGAAGAGGAAAAAATCCTATCAATATTGGAAGCAGCGAGGTGGGCACCTTCAAGTTTTAATGAACAACCGTGGAGTTTCATATTATCAACTAAGTATAATCAAACCGAGCATGAAAGTTTACTAAACTGCTTAATGGAAGGTAATAGACACTGGGCAAAGTATGTGCCGGTGTTGATGATAAGCGTGGCTAAAATGATCTTTGATCGCAACAACAGGCCAAACCGACACGCATTCCATGACGTTGGTTTAGCAGTAGGAAATCTCGTTATTCAAGCGAGCCATCTTGGACTACATGTCCACCAGATGGCAGGGATACATGCGGACAAAGCTCGCGAGACATACAAGATTCCTGATACACACGAACCTGTAGCTGTTATCGCAATTGGTTATTACGGTGAGATAGATCGATTACCCGAAGAGCTAAGAGAAAGGGAACTTGCAGAGCGTGTCAGAAAGTCACTAAAAGAATTTGTATTTTCAGGCTCCTGGAACAAACCATTTTCTCTTATAACAGAAGTTAGTGACTATGAAAAATAATCATCACAATACGAACATATCTGAGGAGAAATTCAATGAGTCTCAAGGAAATCTTATTTGGTGGAGAGGAGATAGGTACACCCTTAACACAATATTGGCGTCATGCTACTGGGAGTCTATTCTGGATTAATATTGGCATCATAGCATGGTATCCGAAAGATACCTCCGCAGGATAAATTCATAAAAGGTGTTAGTGAAATCGGTTTTCCGCAACCTGAATTATTTGCTTGGGCGGCAGGTTGTGCCGAATTTTTTGGGGGGATCCTACTTATGATTGGATTATTCACGCGTCCTGCGGCATTTTTTATTTTAATCACAATGATCGTTGCCGTATTTGGACAACAAGCCGCCGACCCATTTAGCGATAAAGAACTAGCATCAACCTATGGATTTATCGCCTTAACATTCACATTTATTGGCTCAGGAAGATACGGCTTGGATTCTTTACTGAAATTCGATGATCATTAATAGGTAGTCCACCCACCATCTATCACTAGGTCTGACCCCGTAATATATTTAGATTCATCTCCGGCAAGAAAAAGAACTGAGTGAGCTACCTCAAGAGGTTCTGCCCTTCTTGCATGTGGCACCATCTCTGCTGCGATCTTATCTAACTGTTCTTCGGCATCGGGCGGGTTTCCCATAAACTCTGGATCCATTTTAGTCTTTATATAACCAGGACATATAGAATTAACGCGAATATTCTCCCTGGCATGATCGAGCGCCATACTCTTAGTGATTTGCCTTACTGCGCCTTTTGAAGCATTGTAAGCAATACAATTTTCCATCCCCACGATACCAAGCACCGAAGAATTGTTAATTATCGAGCCCCCGCCATTTTTCGCCATTATTGGAACGACGTATTTACTCACCAAGTAAACGCCCTTAACATTAATATCCATAGTCCTATCCCAAACATCCATAGATGTCGAGATGATTGTGCCAGGCTCCATTATTCCAGCATTATTAAAAAGTATATCGATTCTCCCAAATCTTTTATAGAACTTCTGGACCATCCTCTTTACATCATTTTCTTTAGAAACATCACCTCGATATGCGACTATCTCCCCAAGGCCTCTGGCTACCTTTACAACCTCGTCAAGCTTGGATCTTGTTCTACCCATGATTCCCACTTTTGAACCCTCTTTACAAAAAAGTAGTGCCGTTGCTTTTCCAATACCCTCTCCCCCACCTGTAATAATTGCAGTTTTACCTTTTAATCTCATATGCTATTCCTCCCTGTGAAATATTTAACCTAATATCTTAATCTAAATTGTGCCTTAAGAGCATTATAATATTACATGCATATGTATAGGAGTATTTCGCTGTCATCTGTGTAGGTGTTTGATATTTTAGGGACAGAATCAGTGCATTATTACACGGGACTTCCTACCTTTTCTCTGTGTCTTAAGAAATCTTTGATATGTTAAGCTTTAA
>JALLOG010000152.1 GCA_027717645.1 Desulfobacterota bacterium AH_259_B03_O07 | reverse complement strand
CTCAAGACCTATATCGTCTCTTCCCATCATTGTCTTAATTTAGTATTCCACTAAAATTCAACCCCAATTTGCATTTCTCTCGCCCAATATATAATATAAATTATTGATTGTGTTGCATTGGCAAGGAGAAAAAAGGGTTCGGCTAAAATTAAAAGGAGCATCATATGGTTCAGGGAAAGATAAAGAAAGTATTAGAAGGTAGAGGCTTTGGGTTTATAGCAGCAGATGATGGAAGAGAAATCTTCTTTCATATGTCGGGTCTTCAGGGGGTTGATATTAAGGATCTAAAGGAAGGAGACCCAGTGGAATTTGATGTAGAAGAGGGTCCCCATGGGCGTGGACCCAGAGCTGCAAACGTTAAAAGAGCCTCAGATTAAGAAGTGACAGTTATATAATCACTTAATGGTAATTTTGCGTTTTGACCATTTAAATTTAAAGTATAAGTGTTCTTGTTGTACTGCTCCCCTTTTGTTAAGCTCGGTTTAAGTTGGAATTATGAAGGATGTAATGCTTCCTTGCCATTATGATAACCTCATGTGTATAGGGTTTCTGTCTAGAATCTAACTTGTACTTTGGTCCTATTATAGGAGGGCGAGTTAAAATAAAAAATTTATAAGCTCCCGCATCTTATTTAAATTTCAATGCCAAGACAGCATTTGGCAAAGAAACATTTTTGGCTGAATCCCCTATGTGACAATCTTAACTTCACCTGTGAACAGATCGTAATTTGCACCCACGATTTTTACCTTACCTTCCCTGACTTTGTCGGCTAGTACTGGGACCGAGCCTTTCAGCTTGTCAACTCCGAGTTTCACATTGGACACTATTGAGTTATCAAGGAGGTCCCCGGGCTCGTCTTTTACCGCTTCAACTGCCGGCCCTATTGTGTTTACTATGTTGTTTATGGAACCCGGGAACTCCGTACCCTTTTGAACCCCCTCAATCGCTCCCGCAACGGCCCCACAGCGGGAGTGCCCGAGAACCATAATAACAGAGGCACCGAGCGCCAGAACTCCGAACTCAAGGCTGCCAAGCACCCCATAGTTTGATGGATTAACTACGTTTCCAGCCACGCGGACGACAAATAAATCCCCTATGCCTTGATCAAATATAATCTCAGGGGCTACTCTTGAATCCGCACAGGCAAGTATTGCAGCAAAAGGTGTCTGCTCCTGGGCTACTTCCTTACGTACCTCAACGGTTCTCCTGGGACTCTTCTTTAAAGAATCGACGAAACGTCTGTTTCCTTCCATGAGTTTCTTAAGGGCTTCAACCGGTGTCTTCGGCTTTGAAGCCTGCTCGGCACTTGCTTCCCGAACCAATAGCAGGTCATCTCCAAACTTAATAAAGGAAGCTCCTATTGCAGCAGCTCCCGAAACTCTAACGAAGTTCCTTCTTGAAATAAATTTTGAGTCTTGCATTATTCTTCTCCCGATTGAGAATAAGGTTTAACATAGGTTTAGGTGCTGCTCCCCTTTTGTCAAGCAGCGTTTAAATGTGAGGTATGATTCCTATAATAATCTTCTTCTGCCTGAATCGGTATGCGGTATCCAAGAGCTGAATGAAGGTAATTCGTTTTAACTGTTTTCAAGTATTTTACTATCTTATTTCTACTAGGTTCTTAATGGGGAGCAGTATAAGGGGTCGATCAACACACGGTAGTAGCTCTCTGTAAAGCATTAAACGTTCAAGTTGGTGATTTATTTGAATATGTAGAAACAAAAGATAAAAGTAAAAAAACAAAACCTAGACCTAGGAGGTAAATAAGCATGGGGGTATTTAAAAGATGGGTGAAAAGTAAAGAGTCTACTAAAACCGCTTACTGGTATGTCCGATATAGCATTAACGGAAAGGATAAATGGGAATCCGTTGGCAAGGTAGGTGACGTAACTAAATTGGTTGCCCAGAGAAAGCTAGAGAGAATAAAAGGAAAAATAAGAATGGGATTATATGAGTATCAGGATAATATAACTTTAGCAGAGCTTGAGAATGACCATATTAAATAAGTGGAACAGACTAAGAAATTAAGAACCTATAAAAAAAGAGAGGAACATCTAAGAACCCTAAAGAGCTAATTTAAGGATAAGACACTTAATAGGATTACACCGGAGGATATTGATGATTACAAGTTGCTAAGACAGGAGAAATTAAAACCATCCTCGATAAATAGAGAACTTTCAACATTAAGGCATATCATTAATTATGCCAAGAGAAATAAAAAGTTTTATGGAGAAAACCCTGTTACTGTTTCAGGTTTAATGACCGAAGATAACCAAAGGGATAGGATATTAACCCCGGATGAGGAAACTAGGTTAATGGATCACAGTGCACCTCATTTAAAACCTATTTTAGTAACTGCTTTAAATACTGGAATGAGAAAAGGGGAGATACTTTCCCTAAAATGGGATTGCGTTGATTTTGATAACAACCTATTTATAATAAACGCTCCCAATAACAAGAGGAAAAAGGTTAAAAGAATACCCATCAACTCATACTTAAAGAAGGTGCTGTTAGAACTTAAATTAAAAAACCAAGCAATAAGTGAATTTGTTTTCTTAGGGGATGATAACAAACCAGTGAAGGACATAAAGACTGCTTTTAATAATGCTTGTAGAAGAACAAATATAAAAGGGCTCAGGTTTCACGACCTTAGGCATACGGCAGGAACCAGGATGCTTGAAAGCGATGTAAACATTGTAGCCATTAGCGAAGTATTAGGTCATTCAAGTATTGATATTACAAAAAAGAGATATCTACATCCTGACAATTTATTGCGACATGCTGTTGAAAAATTGGCAGTTTTTAACAATGACTGTAGCCAAATCCGTAGCCAAGAAAATCAGGATCATTTACAATAGTTCATAAGTCATTAAAATCGTTATAAAGGGCTGCTAGCTCAGCTAGGTAGAGCAGGTGACTCTTAATCACCGGGTCGGGGGTTCGATTCCCTCGCAGCCCAGGCCAAGCGAGAGTGGCGGAATTGGCAGACGCGCTGGACTTAGGATCCAGTGGGCTTAGCCCATGGGGGTTCAACTCCCCCCTCTCGCAAGCAATTTACTTGAATTAATCATAAATCATGAGGACCTAGTTCAATGAAGATAAATGTCGAAACACTAAGTAATACAGAGAGAAAACTCGATATCATAATTCAGCCTGAGCAGGTAAAAGACAAGTTGGAGCAAGTTTATAAAGAGTTTCAACGGAATGCAAAGGTCAAGGGTTTTCGAACCGGAAAGGTTCCGAGAAAGGTCGTTGAATCAATCTATGCAAGACAAATATTTGACGAGGTCACATCAAGACTGGTATCCGATTCATTTGAGAGTGCGCTCGAGGAAGCGTCAGTGACACCTGTTTCAAGGCCAGAGCTTACAACTGACAAAGTAGAGGCCGGTAAGGAATTTCATTATTCAGCGGTTTTCGAGGTGATACCCGATTTTGAGGTTGATAACTATAGCGGTATTGAACTCACGAAAGAAAAATATGAATTAAAAGATGAAGATGTTGATAAAGCGCTTAATCAACTGAGAGAGCGTTCTGCAGAAGCTAAGCCCCTTGAAAAGGAAAGGGAAGCTAGAAACGGTGATTATGTAGTTATTGATTATGAAGGAACCATAGAAGGGAAGTCTTTAAAAGACCTCAAGAGATCTGATGTCCGGTTTGTTATAGGAGAAGGGCAATTGATTCCTCAATTTGAAGATAACATTTTAGGTATGAAAAAAGGCGAGGAGAATGAATTCGAAGTCACATATGCCGAGGATTTCCAGATCGAAGAAGCAGCTGGAAAGACAGTTAATTTTACATTGAAACTAAAGGATATTTTAGAGAAGGTATTACCTGAACTGGGCGATGAATTTGCGAAGGATTTAGGTGAGGAAAGCTTAGAAAGTCTAAGGAGAAAAATACGAGACGATTTAGGGATGAGGCTAGAAGACATCTCGAAAAACAAATTAAAACAAGATCTTATAAACAATCTTGTAAAGACGAAAATATTTGATGTACCACAAAGCTTGCTAGAAGAAAACGTAATGCGCCTTAAACGTGAATACGCATTCAATTTTCAAAGACAAGGGCTTCCAGCTCTCCAGTTTGATGAGAAAGCCGATGAAAAGTTTAGGGAAGGAGCCATTCAAAATGTTAAGGCATCTATAATTCTTGGTGCCATTGCTGAGAAGGAAGGTATCCACATTTCTAATGAGGATGTAACCAAAAGGTTATTAGAAATTTCAAAATCCTATAATGTTCCATTAGATAAGGTAAAGGAAATTTACGAGAAGAATAATATGATTGAAGGCTTAAGGGCAGGTTTGGTGGAGGGTAAGGTAACTGAATTTCTCTTAGAAAAAGCAAACATTCAAGAGGTCTTAGGTGAAGAAAATCAAATTGACATTGGTAGCCAGTATCTGTATAATAAATAAATACTATGACCGGCTATTTGCCCATCGTAATCGAGCAAACCAGCAGGGGTGAGCGGGCATACGACATATTCTCCAGACTCTTAAAAGATAGGATTGTTTTTTTAGGTTCCCCAATAACTGATGCTGTTGCGGACACTGTAATTGCACAGTTACTCGTTCTTGAATCAGAAAACCCTGAAAAGGACGTGTTTTTGTATGTGAATTCCCCTGGGGGTCACGTCACAGCCGGACTGGCGATCTATGATACCTTACAGTACATAAAGCCAGATGTTGCGACGATGTGTATAGGGCAAGCTGCCAGTATGGGTGCTGTGTTATTATCGGCTGGAGCAGAGGGGAAAAGATATGCACTTCCCCACTCTAGGGTATTGTTACATCAGGTATTGGGCGGTTTCGAAGGACAAGCGACAGAGGTTGATATTCATGCAAAGGAAATTTTAAGGATAAAAGATGAAATAAATCTAATACTAGCGAAGCATACAGGTCAGCCGATTGAGAGAATTGAAAAAGATACGGAAAGAGATTTTTTTCTCACTGCTCAAGATGCTAATGACTATGGCATAGTTGATGCTATAATTACTAATAGGCAGGACGCCATAAAGTGACTACCAGACGAGAAGGAAAAGAAGGAAAGCTTTATTGCTCATTCTGTGGAAAGAGCCAAAAAGAGGTCAGAAAATTAATAGCCGGCCCCACTGTATATATTTGTAATGAGTGTATTGAGTTATGTAATGAAATAATAGCGGATGAAGAGGCGAAAGAGGGGCATCTTCGCAAACGTTATTCTGCTCTCCCAACCCCGTCGCAGATTAAGTCTTTCTTAGACGAGTATGTAATTGGACAGGAAAGGGCTAAGAAGGTCCTAGCTGTTGCTGTCTATAATCATTATAAAAGGGTTGACCATACCCATTATACAGGGAAAGGGAATAAAGATGTCGAAATTCAGAAGAGTAATATTCTTCTTATAGGCCCAACTGGGTGCGGAAAAACCCTGCTAGCGCAAACTCTTGCGAAATTTCTCGACGTTCCTTTTACTATCGTTGATGCAACATGCTACACGGAAGCCGGGTACGTTGGTGAGGACGTTGAGAATATGATTGTAAGTCTTCTCCAGGCGGCTGATTACGATGTTGAAAAGGCCTCAAAAGGCATTATCTACATAGATGAGATCGACAAACTCGCTCGCAAAACTGGAGATAGTCCCTCAATCACAAGAGACGTCTCTGGTGAGGGAGTTCAGCAGGCACTACTTAAGATTATGGAAGGAACTGAAGCAAATGTTCCTCCTAAAGGTGGTAGGAAGCATCCACAACAAGAGTTTATTAAAATCGACACGACGAACATACTATTTATCTGCGGTGGAGCTTTCTGTGGTTTAGAGGATATCATTGCACGTAGGATAGGTGAGAAATCAATTGGTTTTGAAGCGGACATTGGAAAAAGGGTGGATAAGGAGTTAGGAGAGATACTAAAGGAAATTCAGCCTGAAGATCAAATACACTACGGGCTAATTCCGGAGTTTGTTGGAAGAATACCTGTGGTCGCAACCCTTGATGAATTGGATGAAAGAAGTTTTCTTGAGATCCTTACAAAACCAAAAAATGCTGTAATAAAACAATTCCAAAAGCTGATGGAACTAGAGGGGGTCGAACTCGAGGTTACAGAAGGTGCTCTGAAGGCTATTTCAAAAGAGGCTATAAATCGAAAGACCGGCGCTAGGGGTCTGAGGTCAATCATAGAATCAATTATGCTCGATATTGCATATGAGGTTCCTTCTCTAAATGGACTTAGGCGATGCATTATCAATGAAGAAGTAATTGGTGGTACGGGTAATCCTCTTTTCCTTTATGAAGAAGAAAGACGCTTGGGTACATAGCGGTACTAGTTTACTAAGTTCTTGAGGTGGTGAAAAATGCCGATGTTCTTTAAAATAGATGATGAAAAAAAGGAAGATATTGTGAAAATTCCACTTTTACCCCTGAGAGACGTGGTGATATTCCCCTTTATGGTCGTCCCACTTTTTGTTGGACGTGAAAAGTCTATTCGAGCCCTTGAGGAGGCCATGAAG
>JALLOG010000151.1 GCA_027717645.1 Desulfobacterota bacterium AH_259_B03_O07 | reverse complement strand
ATTTTTTGAATGCCCATTTAAAATCGAAAAGACCGTCCCCGGAATATCTAACATCTACGGCAATTACCTTGAGGGCTTTCATTTTTATATTAAGATACCCGGCGGCTTGCTGCAGGGAGTTTCTTTTGTCAGCAAAATGAAGTCTCTTATCTCATAAATAGTTATTAAAATTTTTATATTGTATAATAGTTTAGGTTCATAGGAGAGGTAATGTTTTATGGAATTTGAGAAAGATTCTGATTTACATCAAATCTCTGACATTGAAACAACGATCTCTGTTTCTGATTATATCGGAATCTTAAATGAAAGCTTACGTGAGTATTATGCCAGCATAATAGGGGAAGTGGGGCAGGTTACTAAGAGTTCCAGGGGACATGTTTACTTCTCGCTTAAGGATCAAGACAAGGAAAGTGTTATCTATTGTGTAATCTGGAAATCAAATTATGAATTGTTTGGAATCGAATTGGAAGAAGGCATGGAAATAGTTGCCGCTGGTTACTCTGACATATACGAGCTAACAGGTAGGCTTACTTTTAAAGCAGATACAGTTGAGCTTGTAGGGGAGGGGGTCTTAAAGAAGGCATATGATGAGTTGAAAAAGAAACTAACAGTTGAGGGTATTTTCGATCTAGAAAGGAAGAGGCCACTTCCGGAATATCCTCATAAAATCGGCGTTCTTACCTCAAGACATGGTGCGGTTATACATGACTTCATTAATAACCTTGGAAAGTATGGCTTCCATGTAAAGATCATGGATTCGAGGGTTGAGGGTCAACAGGCCGTAAAAGAGTTACTGCTATCGATGAGATCGTTTAGAAAAGAGGAAATTGATGCCCTCGTTATAATCAGAGGAGGTGGTTCACTTGAATCTCTTATGGCTTTTAACAACGAGGCACTTGTGAGGGAGGTATCAAATTTTCCTGTCCCGGTCATAGCTGGAATTGGCCATCACAGAGATGTGCCACTTACATCACTTGCCGCTGATACAATGGAATCCACTCCTACTGCAACCGCAAATATATTGAACAAATCATGGGAGCAGGCAGAACACAAAGTTACACAATATAAAAGCGAAATATTTGATAGTTACAGATATTTGCTAGCCGAAACGTTTTCAGGATTAGATGAGATGATAGGAAACGTGCAGTTTGGATTGAATACTATTTTTGATCTTTATAAGGAAGTTGAACACAAATTGAGGTCAAGTATATCGAAGGTCAATTACTCTATTATGACGAAAAAAAAAGCAATCAAGGAATTTATTGCATCAATCAGTAAGGAATTCA
Source organism: Desulfobacterota bacterium AH_259_B03_O07 (assembly GCA_027717645.1). Classification (GTDB taxonomy): domain Bacteria; phylum Desulfobacterota_D; class UBA1144; order Nemesobacterales; family CSP1-2; genus JALLOG01. The sequence continues at coordinate 5,204 of JALLOG010000151.1, read as the reverse complement.
TTCGATCTCTTAAGAGTGTTGACGATGGTGTTGGTAACTATTGGCATATTACAGTTGGACCAAGCTTTTCGTCCAGTATTTCTGATATCACACAAAAGTTAGATTTTATTGAAAGGACTATGAGCCTCAATGATCCTATTCGCCAGCTTCGCCTAGGCTACAGCATTACAAGACACGAGGGAAGGGTTATACGTACTGTCGGGAACGTGAGTACAGGAGATTCCATAGTTATACAAGTATCTGATGGTGAGATAAGTTCTGAAGTAAAAGGTGTTAAAACAAATGAGTAAAAAAAGTGATAAAAAGGGTCTCAATAAGAATCTAAGAAAACTCTCTGAGATAGCTGTGTGGTTTGATAATCAAGAAGAGGTTGATGTTGAGGAGGGGCTTCAGAAAGTAAAAGAGGCGGCTCAGCTAATTAAGTTAAGTAAGGCGCGGCTTAAAGAGATTGAGAATGAATTTGAGGAAATTAAAAGGGATATCGATGAAGAAATTGGTGTCGAAGAAGAGGATGAACTAGAGGACGAAGAGGGAGAAGGGGATGAGGAAGAGAGATAAATGATTAATTAATCTTAATTTTCTCTTTCTCTGTCTTGATACAAAGAAACAACCCTTCGACCGAGCTCAGGACAAGGCTGCCCAAAAATTTAGCTAAGAATCAAATGAATGTGTCATCGCGAACTAATGTGAAGCGATCTCATGGAGATTGCTTCATCCCCTTCGACGGAGTTTATCCTGAGGCATCGAAGGGCTTAGGGTTTCTCGCAATGACAATTTGTTGGAAATTGTGTTTGCGAGAAGCGAATAAGCGATCTTATTTTTAAGTTCAAATGTTTTTCTCTTTATCAAGCAACTTGTGAGTTTGTGTCCTCCTCTCATCGTAGATATGGATTACTTCCCATCCACTTTTGGTTAAAACAGTTGCAATAAAGCTTCGATGACATTTAAACCACAGCAGCTCTGCACACATCACAGCTGCCATTTTCTGTTTTGCAAGATCTGTCAACTTGTTAAACCCCTCCATGAAATCTTGAGTTTTCATATATTTCTCATAACCTCCCGTTCTAAACCCTCCGAGTCTTTCAATCCATAAATATTCAATACCATGTTTCGATAGTTCGATATCAATTAGTTCTTGATTGAATTGAGGGTTTTTCCTTGAATGAGGGAAATGTCTGACATCAACGAGGGCGTCTATTTTGTATGTTTCGAGAACACCAACAAACTCTTCAAAACTCCGTGTAGAATGTCCTATTGTAAAAATTATCCTCAATTTATTGCTCATTTTTTTGCTAAGCTGCAATTTTTTCAGTGGGTTTTGAATCAACTTTACTATACAATATTTGAATCAAGATGAATCCTGAAATCCCTGATACGAAAACAATGAGTGAACCCGTATTGGTCGCAAGTAAGTTCCAAGTAGGGGAGGTGGTTGATGTTTCACCTTATGGAAAAGGTAGAATCAACGAGACGTTTCTTGTGCGGACTTTATCAGAACATGGGGAGAAAGACAAAGTTCGGAAATATATTCTTCAGAGGCTGCATAAGACTTTAAATGTTGACGTTTTAAAAGATATAGCTGTTATAACAAAACGTTTGGATGAAGTAGGGATCACGACACCAAAGCTAGTTAGGACTGAAACAGGGCAGCTAGGCATACATTCTGGAGTCAATTCTTGGCGAATGCTCACTCATATACCTGGTAGTACCTTTGAAAGGGGAATCACCAATAAAATGGCAGAGAATGCGGCTGCTTTTCTAGGCAGATTTCATCATGCCTTAGTGGGAATGGATTATATATTCCTACATAAGATACCTAATTTTCATGATACGGCGGCCATAATAGAACGTCTGAGAAACGTTGTATTCGAATATCAAAGCACGGATAAGTATAAAAGTCTTTCTCCATTGGCTGAAAGGATATTGATAGAATATAAGCATATTGATAGGTCATTTGAGAAATTACCCGATCGAATAATTCATGGCGACCTGAAAATTAACAATATACGATTTGATGAGAGTGGCCAAAAAGCATTAGCCCTTCTTGACCTTGATACGTTAGGAAGAGACAAAATTGTAATTGATATTGGAGACGCAGTTAGGAGCTGGTGTAATAATGATGAAAAAAAAGGTTGTTTTGATCTGGATATATTTGAGAATATGATGTCTGGATATCTATCTGCTGCAGAGTTTATCACAAAACAGGAGATAGAATCTATTTCAGAAGGAATTTCCTTGATGATATTGGAACTGTCGGCACGGTATATCACCGATGCTTATGAAGAAACTTATTTCAAGCTGGATTCCGAGAGATATCCGAATCTATACGAACAAAACAAGGCAAAAGCAATTTTTCAAATGCTTTTCTATGACAATTTTCGCAAAAAGAGAAAAAGAATCGATCAGGTTTTAGACCGATATTTATGATTGGCGGTAGATAAGGAATGTTTACCAATTCAGGTCTCTTTTAAGTTCGAACAATCAAGAATTTATTGAAATCATTAAGAAATTCGGCATACTCATTCTGAAAATTTGGAGGAATAAATTCTAAATGCTGGATCAAAAGCCGATACTTGTGACAGGAGATAGGCCTACCGGTAGGCTACATATAGGCCACTTGGTAGGATCTCTTAACAACCGAATTAAGTTTCAAGATAATTACCAGTGCTTCTTTTTAATTGCAGATCTTCATATGTTAACTACCCACTATGATAAGGTTGAGGAAGTTGAACAAAACACCATTCAGTTGGTTATTGATTGGTTAAGTGTCGGAATGGATCCAAGTCGCTCTACGTTTTATATACAATCACAGGTTCCCCATATCACTGAGTTACATACTATACTATCGATGTTATGTTCCGTACCAAGATCGCGACGAATACCTACACTTAAAGAAAAGGTACAAGACATGGGACTGGGTGAAAACTATTCTGTTGGGTTACTTGGGTATCCAATATTAATGGCCGCCGATATTTTAATGTTTAAAGCTACCAAGGTACCGGTTGGGGATGATCAGCTAAGCCATTTGGAATTAACCCGCGAGTTAGCGAGAAGATTTAATCACCTTTATGGAGATTTCTTTAAGGAACCTGAGCCTGTTGTTAGTGAAACTCCCCGTCTTGTTGGAACCGATGGAAATCGAAAGATGAGCAAGAGTCTCGATAATTGTATATACCTCTCTGATGACGCAGAGACTGTTGAAAGTAGGGTCAGAGGCATGTACACGGATCCTAAACGGATTAGGGCTGATATACCTGGAACGGTAGAAGGGAATCCTGTGTTTATCTATCATGATGCATTTAATACAAATATAGAAGAACTAGAGGATCTAAAGTCTCGTTATCGTAATGGCAAAGTTGGTGACGTAGAAGTAAAAAAGAAACTCTCAATTGCTATTAATAGTATCATTGAACCAATCCGCGAGAAACGAAGTTGCTACGAAAAAAGAATTGGGGAAGTAAGGGATATACTTCATGAAGGAAGCATACGGGCAAACCGAATTGCGAAGGAAAATATGGATGAAATCCTCGACCATATTGGTTTATTTCAACCATGAGTTCTTTCACTTGCTTTTTCCCTTTTGCTCGTTAAACTTACGTTCCGTTCATTTCCATTACTTTAAAAAGCAAATCTAAACAAATTCCTTTTTTAGGGAGAGAAAATGGCTAAAGAAAAAAGTCGTGCCCAAGCATCGGCTAACGAGGCTTCTGAAAACAGGGATATGGATACAATTGCATACGAGGAGAAGAATAGGGGTGAGGATGAACCGATTCCGTTTGGAGTGGTTCCCGATTTGGAAGTACTTCCGAAAAAAATGCATGCGTGGGTTATCAGAAAGGAACGGCATGGCGATCCCTCAAAGTCATTTCAAAACGAAATTATGCCGGTCCCTGAAATTGGGTATAACGAAGTGCTCGTTTTAGTGATGGCTGCATGTGTAAATTATAATGGGGTTTGGGCAGGGCTTGGTGAGCCCCTTTCGGTACTGGATATCCATAAACAGGATTATCACATTGCGGGTAGTGATGCATCGGGAATTGTATGGAGAGTTGGCTCGAACGTTAAGAGCTGGAAACCAGGTGACGAGGTCATACTACATTGTAATATTGAGAGCGAGACACATTCAACACGGACAGAAACAGCTTCTGATTTCATAACTTACGATCCGATGGCTAGTGCAAGTCAGAAGATTTGGGGATATGAAACCCCTGACGGTTCCTTTGCCCAGTTCACTAAAGTTCAGGCACAACAGGTATTACCTAAACCTGCAAATCTTACGTGGGAGGAGGCTGCTTCTTACGGATTGTGTTATTTTACGGCTTATAGGATGCTAATTACTCGTGCAAAGCTTCAACCGAGTGAATTAGTATTGGTTTGGGGTGGGGCAGGCGGCCTTGGTGTTTTTGCTATTCAAATTTGCAAGATGATCGGAGCCGATGCTATAGCTGTAGTGTCCTCTAAGGAAAAAGCCGAATTATGCATGGACCTGGGTGCAAAGGGTGTAATTAATAGGAATGATTTTCCGAACCTGATGTATAAACATGGTGAAACTCCCGACGAAAGCGCAAATAGATTTAGCGATATGAAAACATTTGGCCGTGCAATCTGGGAAATAATGGGCGAGAGGAAGAATCCAAGCGTTGTTTTTGAACATGTTGGTGAAGCAACCTTCCCCATTAGCGTATTTGTATGTAGTAGATTTGGGCGTATAGTGATTTGTGCTGGCACTACAGGATATAGTCTCACATTTGATGTAAGACATCTTTGGATCCATCAGAAACAGATTATTGGATCACACTTTGCCAATGCATTAGAATGTTTACGTGCAAATGAGCTTGTAAAAAAAGGGATTATAAAACCCGTACTTTCGCAAACCTTTTCTTATGATGATATTCCAAAAGCACATCAACTTATGTATGAGAATAAACACTCCGGCAAGATTGGTGTGCTTGTTCAGGTAAGCAGGACAGGGCTTAAAAATACCGGTGAAGCAAAAAGAGCTTCTTAATTTGATTTAAGGAATTTCTTGTTTTAATGAAGCTTCCTGCAGCAAGCTGCAGGGTATCTTCAAATTTGGAGAAAGTCATTGTAGTCATTGTAGATGTTAGATATTTCGGGGACAAGATCTATAAAGATTTATTTCAACTAATAGGGCTATGCACTTGACTGAAGTTACCACAACATATAGTATAGGCAGGTATGGA
>JALLOG010000150.1 GCA_027717645.1 Desulfobacterota bacterium AH_259_B03_O07 | reverse complement strand
CCCTTCGCAGTTGTCAACAGACCTCACAGTGAGAACATCATTGCTGGTATCGTAGTAATAGATCCTGGGTGTCCGATGGTCTCCAAAAACAATACTTGGCTTTGTTGATGCCACACGGCTTTCACCATACTCGCAAACGTGTCGAAGTCGATCTCCTGGTTCGAACTCACTTGGGGGATCGCCATCAAGAGTTGGTTCCGGAAGTTCACCAGTAAATGTAAACGTTGAACTACCGCCTCCGATCAGACAGGCAGCATTTGCAACTGATCCAAACCAGAGATAACGGCCTATCTTTGTTAGCGACCATACATAACTATAGGTAGTTTTAGGGATGCACCGTGAAAAAGGTGGCTCAGGTGTTAGATCGGAGCAGTCGCCTGCGGCGGAGTCTGTAATTGGTCCATTATCCTCGGCTCCAATGCCACAGAAACATTCGTCAGGTTCAGCAAATGCCAGAATTTCTGGATTTGAAGAAGAACCGCTTCCATCACTACTTCCATCATCATTGTTGCAGGAAGTGACCATTGAAAGCACAAACAAAATGCCTAGAAAGCAACCTAAAGGGTTTAAAAGGTAACGATTTGACTTATACTTCATCTATTTCCTCCTTTGATCTATCGATATTTACGTTATATATTATATCCTAGTTTTTTTAAATAGTATTCAAAAATTTTATGAGGTTATATCTACCGGGACAAAGATACGAAAAACACTTTTTTCTAGGCTGAGGTATACAGAATCAAGGCGCCCCGCAGAATTCGATAAACATCCATAACCATCTCAAATTACCGCAGTTAAAATCAGTAATCTGAGTTAAAGATCAGGCAAAATGTGCATTACTTAGATCCCAGAACGGAATCTTTATAGGCTTTTGCTAACCTGAGGCCCACAACCTCCTTGGCGGGTACCTTTATCGTTCCGCCTGTGGCTGGGTCTCTCCCCTTTCCAGCCTTCCTAAGGTCATCCAGCACCTGATTGGCCGATTTCTTTGTAACTCCGGCCTGTTCACCATAGGTGAGTTGTTATTTGTGACTTAGTCCCGGATTCTTTGCTATCCCTCCTCCCTTAAGATTAATCTTGGCTTCCTATAATATAGAATTCATGGAAGAAGTCAATACGCATGTTTTTATAAATTATAAAAATTTCTTTGAAATCGTTCTGTAGATCATTAAGGAGAACAATCTCCTCTTTAAAAACCCTTGGCCTCGGTGTCAAAATTAGTATATATATCCCAAAATTCAATTGGCTATTGCGATTACATGTTAAGAAAAATTGGGTATATTTATTATAACTCGATTGCTTCTAATAACAATGGCTGCTAATAACATAGGATTAAAATTGTTTATCGAAATTTATTTATACGGGGAAATAAATCTTCGTTTTACTTAAAAGTAAAGAGAATTTAGGTGAGATACGCTCAACACACCTTATAACAGCGTCAACAAGACATTAGACGTGATTCACCGAGTGATAATAAGTTGAAATATAATTGAATAACTGGTTTTATAGTAGCCTTTTGATTTAAATTGAAAGAATTAAAGAATTAATGATTCTTAAAATGGTTATACTGGAGCGTTTATAAATGGAATCTAATGAAAAAAGTATTGATGTTTCTTCTCTTAGGATAAATCGCAACAAACCTGGGCCACGACGAAATCATTTAAGGTATTTCATCATACTATCATTTCTTGCCGTTATTTGTATCCTATTCACTTTTTGGTTACTAGACTATATTCCATTCTTAAATCCTGAAGTATCTACGGCTGAGGTTGTCTCCATGACCACTTCGCAGGCATCTACTGTGCTTACATCTAGTGGGTACGTTGTAGCCAGAACCAAGGCGGAAATTTCGCCAAAGTCGGTTGGACGAATCTCGTGGATAAACCTAGAGGAGGGACAAGAGGTTGAGGAGGGAGAGTTGGTAGCAAAACTCGAGAACCGGGAGCTTAAGGCACAAAGAGATCAAGTTGCCTCCAATTTGGATAATGCCAAAGAAGAATTTACCAGACAAGAGGAATTGTTTGCCAAAGGAGTAACTAGTCGTCGAGCTTTAGATAATGCTAAGACTCAGGTCAAGGTCTTGGAAGCTCAACTTCGAAACGCTGATGAACTGATTAGAAATACTCAGATATATTCTCCTATCAACGGTGTCGTTACAGTGAAGAAGGCTTTCTTGGGAGAGACGGTAACTCCTCAAGGTTTTGGCGGAGCAGGGTCTGTTGGAGCAACTTTCGCTGTTATCGTTGATCTCGACTCCCTAGAAGTGGAAACTGATATCAACGAGCAAAATCTGGGAAAACTCGAAATTGGTATGCCGACTGAAGTTATACTCGATGCTTATCCTGATCATGCCTATAAAGCGCGTCTTCGAAAAATTGTTCCCACTGCCGACCGACAAAAAGGAACAGTTACTGTTAGAGTTGAATTCCTCGATAAAGATGAGAAGGTATTGCCAGAGATGTCTTGTAAGATTAACTTTATGAACCCAGATATTTATGAAGACGGAATAGGTAGAACTAGAATCATTGTACTAGATTCTACGCTTGTAGATTATGAGGGGGGGAAAGGGGTTTTCGTCGTCGAGCAAGACAGGGTTAGGCTCCAGCCTGTTATACTAGGAGATATGCATGATTCTCAAGTTGAGGTAAGAGACGGTCTTGTTGGTGGGGAGCAAATTGTATTAGAAGCTAAAAGCCTTGATTTAAAAAATGGAGATAGAATCGAACTGACGAATCACCCGGAGTAACCGATGTCCGAAATTATTAGGATGGTTGAAATTATGAAAAAATATAACACTTATGCCGAGGAAATCACGGTATTAGATAGCCTCAATTTGGCGATTAAGGAAGGAGAATTTGTAGCACTCATGGGTCCCTCGGGATCGGGTAAGACCACCATACTTAATCTATTAGCTGGAATCGATAATACGACTTCTGGCTCTATTTTCGTGGGGTCTGATGAAATTTCGGCAATGAGCGACGGCCAACTTGCTAAATGGCGAAGTCAACACATCGGGTTCATTTTTCAATTGTACAATCTCATTCCCGCACTCACTGCGTTTGAAAATGTGGAACTACCACTCTTACTAACACCACTGAATAGATCGGAGAGAAAAGAACATGTTGGAACAGCCCTGGACATTGTAGGTTTAAAAGACAGAATGTCGTATTATCCTCGACAGCTTTCCGGAGGGCAGGAACAACGTGCCGGTATCGCTCGTGCTATTGTAACAGATCCTACAATATTACTAGCCGATGAGCCTACGGGGAATCTCGATGGCAAGAGTGCCGAGGAGGTGCTTCTCCTTTTAGAGGATCTGAATAGCATTTTTAAAAAGACGATTGTAATGGTGACACATGATCCGAACGCAGCATCTCGTGCTTCTCGTGTTACCCATCTTGAAAAGGGCATATTAAAGGAAGACATGACAAAGGAAGACATAATAATGAATAAGAATCGAGTTATTGGTAACTGACTGGTACACAGATCTCAACAAGAAGCAACAGAACAATGATGAAATACCTTCCTTTCATATTAAAAAACGTATTTCGAAAAAAAACTAGATCTATATTAACGATTTCTTCTATAATTTTACCTCTAATTCTAATTTGCTATTTGGGCACATTCCTAAATCTACTTGAACAACCTAATGCTGGTGAATCTCGAGGGGCGTATCGATTGGTCACCAGACACAAAGTTGGTCTTACTAACCCAATTCCATCGAACTACGCTGATAAAGTTTCACGTTTGGATGGGGTATTGGCGGTAACAAAATTTGCATGGTTTGGCGGTATATACATAGATGACAGCGCTAGAAATTTTTTCCCGCGCATATCGGTTGAACCAGAGACTTTCCTTAAGGTTTTTGATGATGCTTCATTAAGTAAGGGCTCTGTAGATGATTGGATTAATGATCCTTCGGGTTGTATTGTTGGAGAAGAGATTTTTAAAAAATATGGGTGGAAGATCGGCGATCATATTGTTCTAAAAGGAACCATCTATCCAGTCACTTTACAGCTTACAATTCGCGGAGTGTTTGGAGTACAAGGTGGCAGATCGGATACGCTTTTTTTTAACCGGAAGTATCTAGAAGAATCACTGCCGAGCTTTAGAGGAAAAATAGGGACGGTATGGACGAGGGCTAGAGACTCGGATGCTGCAACCCGGCTCCCAACACAAATTGATGAGTTATTTGAGAACTCCTCTTATCCAACAAAGACAGAAACTGAAAAAGCCTTTCAGATGGGTTTCATTTCTATGCTCGGTAATGTTAAGTTATTGATAGCTTCTATGGCTGTAATCATTGTATCAGTTATTGTACTTATTGCATCTAATACAATTGCTATTTCTGCTCGTGAGCGAATAAGAGAGATCGCTGTACTACGTACTCTGGGTTTTAGCCGTTTGATGATCTTATCTTTTATCGTAGGTGAAAGCCTTGTAATGTCCATAATCGGCGGGTTGCTCGGCATTTTAGTCTTTCTTATGACGTTCAAACCTCTTAAGGCCCTGCTAGCTAAGACGCCGGTGGGGGGTCTTTCATTTTCTTTCACCATTTTTCCTGAGACAATCCTTTTAGGAATTATCGTCAGTACAGTAGTTGGGCTCGTTTCTGGAATATTCCCGGCTATCGGAGCAAGCCGAAGATCAATTAGAGAGGGCCTTAGATACATAGGGTAAGTAGATGGCTATACCCATAAAATACAGCATAAGAAGCATAGCGGAAAGAAAGATAACCACCACTTTGACGGCATTAGGTATAGGACTTGTGGTTGCTGTCCTTCTCTCGGTGTTATCACTAGCCGAAGGTTTAACAAGTGTATTCACGCAATCTGGTTCTGATAAAAACATACTGGTTCTTCGCAGGAATGCACAGTCAGAGATACAATCTAGAATAAATAAAGAGCAAGCCCATCTGATATACAACCTTCCTGGTATCGATCACGATACAGACCATCGCCCTTTGGCCTCCGCCGAGGCCGTTGCTGTAATGAATATGGAAAAGAAAGGAGGAGGTAGCTCCATTGTCTCCATCAGAGGAGTCTCGGAAAAGGGCCCCCTTTTGAGACCTAATTTCGAGCTGATAGAGGGAAGGATGTTCAAGCAAGGAATTTCTGAAGTGATCGTTTCCCGAGGGATTTCAGAACGTTTTAAAAATATGAGCCTGGGAAGTAATTTTCAAGTTGGTTCTCATAGTTGGAGAATTGTCGGAATATTCGATGCTCGTGGCACATACCCTGACAGTGAAATCTGGGCTGATGTTGACTTAGTGTTGAGTGATTTTAAACGAGCAAATTACTCTTCAGTGCTGGTACGAACTATTGATAAGGCTGCTGGCGAAAGTTTTAATTCTATCCTGGAAAGTGATCCGCGTCTAACGCTAGACGGCAATATTGAAAGCGATTATTACAAGGAACAGACCGATATAGCAAATCCGATTAAATTTCTGGGGATTTTCATTGGTATAGTAATGGCTATTGGGGCAAGTTTCGGAGCTATGAATACCATGTATGCCAGTATCTCCGTTCGTATTAGAGAAATAGCGACCCTAAGAATCCTTGGCTTTTCCCGTATTTCAATAATGTTATCGCTCATCATTGAATCACTTATCGTGGCCTGTCTAGGGGGTATTATTGGCTGTTTAATGGGTTTAATTGTCGTTAACCTGGCTTTTTCCGGTGTTATAGGTACAATAAATTTCTATAATTTATCTGAAGTAGTATTTGCTTTTCGTTTGACACCCGATTTGATATTTTGGGGACTTTTGTTGTCACTCTTAATTGGACTTTTGGGGGGGGGCGCTCCCTGCTAGCCAGGCCTCATATACAAAGATTACCCAAGCTTTAAGGCAAAGCGAGTAATAGGCACTTGTAATTGATTCTTTTATAAGTAACCTCAAATACCTTTTATTGTATACCAAAAGACGTTTCTACCGTCATTGAGCGCATTCACTTTGCCCGGTGGGAACAATACCAAGCAATCTGAGACAAGGCACCGTCCTGAAAACTGTCCTTCGACTTCGCTCAGAACGGGCGGAGTCAAAGAAAATTGAGTAATCTCAATGGAATACGCTTCATTTCTGATCCTGAGCAGATCCTGGCATTCGTCGCGACATGGTTCAGTGTTATTTGTGACTTAGTCCTGGATTCTTTGCTATCTCTCCTCCCTTAAGGTTAATCTTAGCTTCCTACAATACAGAGATTCATTGAAAAAGTCAAAACGTGGGGATAATGAGCAATAGAGAAAGTATGATCTAACAGTTAAGAAGCAACAATCCCTGCCGTTTCTTGCGAGTATAAGAGCTTGGAAAACACGGTTTAAGAAACCAAAGCAGAAGTCCTATAAAGATAACGCACCCTGAGAGGTTTGTGGGAGCCGCAGAATAGAGTTAAGGGGTTAGATAGTTAACTCACTTATGATTGATGAAAACTCGTTAATCAAGCTTCTAGCCCCGAAACCTTCTTGGGGTTTCGGGGGTTTTTTGGAGAACAATTGTACAAT
>JALLOG010000014.1 GCA_027717645.1 Desulfobacterota bacterium AH_259_B03_O07 | reverse complement strand
ATTTAATGTTATGAAAAAAATAGTACTTACACTAATTCTTTTATTCTCTTTAGTTACACCAATCTATTCACAGACACCACAGGAGCAAAACGAGACTACATTTAAAGCCTTATTGGATTCAGGGAATGAAAAACTAAGGAAAGGAGACTACAGGGGAGCTTTACAGGATTACACCAAAGCTATAGAAATAAATCCCAAATATGCAGAAGCATGCATGGGTAGAGGGGGAGCAAAAGCTCAACTGGGTGACTATAGAGATGCTATAGAGGATTACACCAAAGCTATTGATATTAATCCTAAACTTGCAATAGCATACACGGGTAGAGGTCTAGCCAAAGATGATTTGGGTGTCTATAGAGGTGCTATAAAGGATTACAATAAGGCGATAGAGCTAGACCCTAAATATGCCGAAGCATACTATAATAGAGGGGTTGTTAAAGCTAAGCTAAGAGACCGCTGGGAAGCTATACAAGACTACAATAAAGCTATTGAGCTTAATCCAAAATATGCAAAGGCATACTTTAATAGAGGAATTTCAAAATTAAAATCAGGTCAAAAGAACAGCGGATGCTTGGATTTATCGAAAGCGGGAGAATTAGGATATGTTGAGGCTTATGAAGCTATAAAAGAACATTGTAATTAGGAAAATTCTGATTAACTCAACTTAATAAATCTATTACTTATATTACAGATTCAGAGTTTTTTAGTTTAGTAACTGAGTCATATCATCACTATTCCAAATGGTCATAGGGGGTAGAGTGGGTCATCGGCTCACTGATAATGGGTTATCTGGTTATCCCCGAGAGTTGGGTTTTGGAAATGTTGTATGTACTTGAATTACTGTAGAAAAAATATTTCAATTTATCTTTAAATATATTCCCCTTTGACTATTTCTACCTCTGTTATCAAATCCAAGAACTTTTAAAATATTACTCGCCTCTAGATAAGAAATTCTGTCAATTACATTAGCAATTTCATTATATGAATCTGTAATTTCCTTAATATAAATTATTCCTTTGGTTTTAGATAAGGATTCTATTATTTCAATGAGTTTATCCCCTATATTAATCATAGGTAAAAAGAAATTATAAAATTTTTCATACTTTCTGTTCAGTATCATATTTTTTGGTACATCTTTATACATAAAGTTGGAAAGCTCATAGGAATCGTATTTGGCATATTTAATTTCCCAGGCACCACTACTATCTGGTCTTCTCTTATCTGTTTTAGGAATTATGTTTTTTAGAGGTAAATTTGTATTCTTGTTTATTGCTTCATTTAAACCTCCTAAAAACTTTCTAGAACCACTGCAAAAACAAGTTGATAAACTCGGTGTTCTAAGTTCACTACTAAATCTTTCAATCCAGACCGAACCATCGCCCTCAAAAACACCCCTAACAAAATGTCTTAGCAACCCACTTGGTACAGACGGAAATTCAATTGAGAGGCTTTTGTTGGGATGTAAACCATAGCCAAGTAAATCACTATATATTTCTCTGCTTTTTAATTCTAGTTGATGAACCTTAGTTCTCTTGTTGATTCCTATTTTATGTGTTGATTTTAATAGTTCTCTAATGTTTTCTAATATATATTTATCTTTGGTAGCCATTCTAATCCTATCTCCATTATCAATACATCCATCTGAATATATCCATCCTAAAACATATGCCATTTCAGGTGACCATGTGGAGAAAAAGTTTTCATTCAAACTATGTTTTCTATCTTTCTTTAATATGTTTCTTAATTTTCTAGTTTCTTGAGAAGTTCTATAAGGAATAAAATGCGCCTTCAATGCCCTGATAAATTGGTTTAATGAAATATTTAGATTGAGAATTTTAATTATTTCAGGAAGGCTTTTTTTATCCTGCCAATGTAGTTTCCTTATTAATTCAAGTGTTTGAGGGCCAATATTTCTTAAAAAACTAGGCGTCTTTCTCTTATAATTCCTAAAAGCTTCTAGTCGAGACCTGATAGGAATATGATGTCTTTTCAAATAGTTTTTAACCGCTTTATGACTTGGTAGATTAAATTTTTTTGCTATCTCTAATGTGCTTAGCAGTTCATCCCAATAGAGTCTTCTAATTTCTTCTGGGGTTGTAAAATTATCAAGCAATAGTGGTCTTTCTGTCCTTATTGGGATGTTCTGCTTAGTCAGGTGTTTTTTGATGGTATTTCTGTTTGTTTCATAATATTTTGCTAGCATTCTGATGCTCCGTTTCTTATTTACGTATAAATCTTTTATCTCTTTTGGTGTTGTCTTTTTATTTAGTATGGTTAATCTCAAGTTAGTTAGTACCCTTGTCAATCAAAAATAATATCAATCCAATGAAAACAGCCCCGATAATATTTTATCTAAAGATTGTCTATTACCCTAAAATTTAAGAAATAGAGCGAATTAGGGAGATAACGTCCTTTACATAAAATAATAATTTCAATTGATTGTTCAAGACTTGGTAATGGTTCTATTACAAATGTGGAGGTTGTTCTCTGAACTGACTAGTAAATAACAAACAAAGAGTTCATTGTGAGTAATAATGGAACTCGTGAAAACTATAGAATACAATAAATAATTGAATTTAACAGCTAGGCAATATTAATGACTGAATTACAAAACAAATTTCAGTGGTCAGTTTCAAGACAACGAAACTTTGATAAATGTAAACGACTTTATTATTACAGCCACTACGGTATGTGGAAGGGATGGGATATGTATGCACCTGAAGAAGCCCGTCTATGCTATAGAATTTCCAAAATGACCAATCTGCATATGTTAGCTGGAAGTATTGTTCATGACATGATACAGGAACTATTGGAGAGTTTAGAGAAATCAAATTTGATGACATTAGACAGTTTAAAGGGAACAGCAAGAGATAGACTGAATTTAGCTTGGAAACAATCTAAGGATAAGTTATGGAAAAAAAACCCAAATGGAATACAAACCTTTTCGAGCATTATTACAATAGAGAAATAACAAAAGAGGATAGACTAAGAATCAAAGAAAGAGTGCTAGATTCGTTAGCCAATTTTTACCATTCTGACATCTTCGCTAGAATACGGGATATTGAACCCGTCAGCTGGAAGCCAATAGAACAATTTCAGAGTTTTAAGATTGATGATTACACGATAGGACTTAAAATAGACTTTGCTATTGATATTGACGGAAATTTAGAGATTCACGATTGGAAAACAGGAAAAGAAGATGAATCAAATATTGAACAGCTTATTTGTTATGCTCTTTATGGTGAACAAAAATGGGGATATAATCTAGACAATATTACACTGAAATTATTTTATCTTAACGATAATCGGATTGAGGAATACAAAGTATCACCCGAACAAAAATCAGAGGTAATCGATAATATAATTAAAAATTGTCAGACAATGCAAAGTCTTCTTGCAGACCCTGATAATAATATTGCCAACAAAGACAATTTCCCGATGATTGAAAATCTAAATGTTTGTAAGTGGTGTTTTTTTCAAGAAATATGTTATGGAGGTTCAGTGGAATAATTGCTAAAAGCCCATCCTATATCACCTAATATATTTAATCCAAACATTTTAACCCCCTTTTATGTTGTTAGGTGAGCTTACCCTGCAACATCCTCTCTCTACCTGCTCCCTAACAGCACAGCTTCACTTCGTCACGCAGCTATAACTGCTCTCTCGCGGCGAAGCCAGAGGTTGTCAACTGATAGGCCATGCAGTGGTTAGGGCAATTGCCATTCGCCCTTCAGCAGCCCGCGTCCCTCAGAGGTCGAACCAATGCTGGTAGCACTGAAGGTATTGTTTCCTTTCATACCGGTATACTTCCCTGTCCCCCCTGTCCACTGGTAGTCCCCATTGAACCCCGCCGCAGGGTCTATGGTCCCCTTCCATATAAGAAACGCATTGTCGTTGTCCTTGTCGGTAATCACACAATAGCCATTAGCATCGCCCTTCCCATTGACCACGTCACTTACCCCAGAACAGACCCACGACGACTCATGGAGGAATCCCTCATTGGTGTCATTGAAGAACGTCCCCTTATAAACATCCTGTGTGTATACATGCCCTTCTTCAAGCTGATGCACGGTTGATGACAACGACCATCCGTATAACCCGGTGTAGGTTCCTTGCTTCGCAAGCTGAGCCTCAACACGCTCCCCGAAAAGGAGTGCGAGTGTAACAACGGCCAACACGCCATATGCTCTTTTCATTCTCATCATGTTTCCTCCTGTAAATAAATGACAAACTTAACTCATTTTGTCTAATTAGAATTCGATAGATTTGAAGTTTTGATTTTAAATAAGTTCTACAAAATATACGGGACTATCTCTACAATTATTACCATATTGACCATTTTCCATCTCAACTGAAAATGTAAGATAAAATGCTTTCACCAAAAATACCATTTGGTTCATAAGGAATAAATTCAAAAGCTATCTGCAGGGCTGCGACTTTTTCCTCAAAACGTGCAACACCTAACAATAACTATACAGAATTATACCATTTTATGCATAAACCTTTTATCTTCTAAATATCTCAAAATTATAGCACTTGTCAATAGACTACAACCAGTTGGCATGAGTTGGTGGTTTGGGTTGGTACTACTCCCCTTTTGTCAAGCTCGGTTTAAGTTGGAAGTATTCGTTGATTGAGCTTATCTTTGCGAATTAATGCGAAAGGTTAATGCATAAAATGGGATTATAAATGTTTATTTAATTGGTTGCCAGTGAACTAGATTGGATTCTTTTACCGTTCTTAATAAATTTGAGATTTAAAAAAACATTCCTATCGTAGTACAAATATTAACGTTTGATCTGTGGCTATATTAATGTAATCTA
Organism: Desulfobacterota bacterium AH_259_B03_O07; assembly: GCA_027717645.1. Lineage (GTDB taxonomy): Bacteria > Desulfobacterota_D > UBA1144 > Nemesobacterales > CSP1-2 > JALLOG01. Next base: position 34,516 of record JALLOG010000014.1, on the reverse strand, counting down.
AGTATTTCCAAAGTTTATACAATTTTTCCTGGATTAACATTTATGATTATGGCCCTTTTTTGGTATTCTTTTATTAAAGAAAAATTTTATGTTAGATTATGGAAGTTATTTTAACGAGATGTTATCTATTTCAACAAGGAAAAAACATTAAAGGAGGATATGCATTATGTCGATATTCAATAAATTTCTTTTAATATTTTGTTTTGGAATATTTGTCATAGGGTTAAATGCTTGTCCCCAGCAGCAACCAGCAGAAGAGGGTACGGTTGTAGAAGAAGAAGTAGTTGAAGAAGTTGAGGTTCCAGTTGCTACACCTGAACCCGAACCCACTCCCGAAATTGAACAACCTCCTCCCGAAGAAATACTAGAGGAACCCCAACCCGAACTCCAAGAACCCACCCAAACCCCGAAAGATACCCCAGAAACTAGCCAAACTTCGGCAGACCAACCCCCAGACCCTGAACAAGCACCAGAACCTCCCGAACCCACCTCAGATGATCCCGAACCAGAACCCCAGCCAATCTCCGAAGAAACAGAAGCACCTCCTGAAGAATAGCAAAATATAGGCAATATTCGTGACCTAACCATAGTGCGAAATTCGTGACCTATTTTCTCCTCATCTCCCTCCCTAAAACTTCAGTTACCCCCGATCCGAGCAACTTGACGAAACCGCCAAAGCGTGCTAGGAAGGGGCATGCCTCACTACAACAATATCCTCATATGCGCCTCCCAAGAGAAGTGTATCTACTGTGAAGGCAGTCATATTATCAAAAAAAGGAAGGCGAAAGAAAAAACACGGGATTGTTCAGCTTTGGCATTGTAAGTCCTGGTCACACAGGTCGAAAAAGGACGTTGTGCAGTGTCTACCACAAGAAGAGAACGAGGAGATTTCATGTCTACCCGATTGTTTTTGTAGGATATAAGTTTTTCTTTGGGAATAAAGAATATTCGCTGAATGGGATGAAGCACAATGACTACATAGTTTACTAGAACAATGGCTCCCAGAATACTTCCCCCTCATAAGAGTGATGAAGCACTTGTAATTCTTCAAGCTGATGTTGATACTAGAGTAGATGGTACAAAGCGAAGGAATTTTGTATTTTGAAGAAAATCGAGAGGAAATATGTTAATTGACAATATAGTTGTAAAGGAAGACGAGTTAGAAGAAAAGAAAACAGCACTTTAATAAAAATTCCCTAAGTGAAGAAAAAATAGGAGGTGAGGAAACGCAGTATGGAAACGCTGACGGCGCTCGGAGACAAAGTGATCCCTTACGGGACGAATATAGTCATAGGAATCCTTATTTTTGTTGGGTTCTGGATTGCCGGATTAATTTCTTCAAGGGTGATAAGGCGCATAGGGGAGGAGAGCGGAAGGGGAGAGTATATTACCCGGCTCTTAGCACGCGTCACGAAGGTAGCCGTGGTCGTAATCGGAGCCATAACGGCTCTGGGCACATTCGGCGTGAACGTCTCGGCTCTTGTTGCGGGTTTGGGACTCACCGGCTTCGCGCTCGGCTTCGCGATCAAAGACGTCCTAGCAAACACTCTTGCGGGGATACTTATCCTGACGTACCGGCCCTTTAAGCCCAACGACCGCATCTCTGTATCGGGGCAGGAGGGAACCGTTATCCAAATCGACCTACGCTACACAACTCTCCAAGCGGAGGGGAAAAAGATACTTATACCCAACTCCACGTTATTTACCAACATATTAAACGTGTTTGAGGACGGATGAGGATTAACCGCACAGGCTTAGCCGCCAATCGATTAAATGACATAATAACTTGAAACGATACTGTGTTTATGGTAAATTTTAATAATAAGGACTCCAAAATATCAGGAATAAAGATGTCTATATTCGATATAATGTATTTTCTGTAGTCCAGAAGCTCACATTCAAAAGTTGAAAGATCGTTAAGACAACAGTTATGTCTAAGTGGAATGCGTGGAATGCGAATAAGGCTTTGAGAAGGTTAGAGCAACTGGGTTGACCCTATTCATTAATTCCCTCCATTAGTGGCTATACTCGCCCTCCGCTAGGATCCATTAATTTTATCAACTTTTTAAAAAATAACTTAATGTTTCCAGACAGTTACAAGAATTGATGTGTGAAATATAGTGTAAATATAAGGTTTATAAGGATTATAGAGGTACAAAAGAGCTTATAATCTACATCTTTGCAACACGTTGCAAACTAGAAAGCTAGCAAATTATTAGTTGGATGGGAGATTATAATTTAGATTGTATTACTCCTACTATTTAATGCTTTCAGCTAATTTGTCTAGGGCCTCAAAAACTTCTTTAGCACATTTGAAAACGTTCTCCCATATTTCCGAACCTGTATAGCGAAATACGGGAGTACCAGTACTTTGAAGAAACCTATCTCTCTCTTTATCTTTCCTAGCTTGTTTTTTGGTACGTTCGTGAAAGTCATGACCATCACACTCTATTATTAACTTTTGTTCAAGTTCTATATATTTTTCTTTCATAATGTTTTCGCCGGTAGAGAAATCGATCACATTTGACTTGCTTCGTGAGAAAGAATCCACATTGAGAGTTAAAAGAAAATCTACATGGAACTCCCCAATTTGTGCCTGGGTTTCTATAATCAATCTTGATTGCCCTCCGAGTGGATCACCGGCTCGGGCATAATAAGTCATATTAAGGTCAGGATCATGAATCAAATGAATATATTGAACAGCATCATACCTATGTTTTCCTAATATAACTAAAGCAGAAAACATAGTCTTTTCAATTGGGGATCCACATGTTTTGATTATGGAATGGAATTCTTGAACAACATCAAAAAAGTCACCAATTAACATAGTTTTTGAAACTAAAATCGATAAATCCCTATCATCTTGTGTATCATCTTCAAAAATAGCCTCAATATAATGATTAAGTCCATCTTCTAAATTTCTGTTCAGTATATCTTGCTTCTTTTTTTTAGATATACTTTTAAAGCTATTAATGAATTGTTCTTTAAGCTTGTGATTAGAATCTTCTTTCATTATGACCTGGCACGGCTATTCCTATGTGGGTAAAGTCAGTACCCAATGCTTATAAACGAAACTTAAATTTTAATGAATAATAGCATAACAAATTTTTATGTGTGGATTCAATTAAGATAATATTATATAAGATGATGATAAAAAGCCCCAAGGCTTCAAGACCCCGGGGCTTTAATTACGGAAGGTGGAACACTATTTGACCTATCCCCATGACAACCTAAGAGAACTCAAAATGTTTCTATTTAAATTATAATCCCATTTCTCTATTTTGGGTTAGATACTGTAAATATCCCCCGGAATGATTCGCCTCAGTGTGTAAGGCCAGTGCGATGCCAGTAGTTACTTAAATCAAATAAATCATGAACCCACTTTTAAGCAAACAGCATATGGTGTAATATCAACAGAACCCACCCCTGTACAGCCATCAAACACGCAATTGTTTGCTTGAACTACGTTAATATTCCCACTAATTAGCTCTAATGATGTAATAATAGGTCAAACAAGTATGTTCAACACACCTGCGGTGGTATTCACATCACAACCTGCTCCCACCATAACAGAACTACCTGGGCATTGTAAAGCACCAGTTTGAACAGTAAAATTGGTAGGACATGCAAAAGTAAATGTCGGACGTGTTATTATGAACATGTCGCGACTTATGACGAAAGCACGTCCCGGCTGAGCATAACTGTCAATACCTAAAGCAAAAATAAATGAAAAGAAAATTAATAACGATATTGCAAAGTTTTTTATCTTCATACAAACCCCCTAAATTTATTTGTTAAGGAAATTATACTTTAACAATAATCCCTTTTCATGATTAGAGTCACCAGCATTCAGTCTCGTTACCACCTTCAGTAAGATAAAATACAACTTCAAATTTAAATCTGTTTAAAGACATTTGCCTTTTGTAATAATATATCATTCTTGTGTACTGCTCCCCTTTTGTTAGGGCCGGTTTAAGTTGGACTCATGAAGAATGGTATCCTTCCTTGCGATTATTGTTAACTTCCTTTCTAATCAATTTTATAGGTCTTTCTCTAACATAAACCCTGGCAGTATTGTAGGGGGGGGGGCAGATGCTTGAAGGAAAAAAGGTTTGTTTTCAAGGAAATATGTGGTCAGAAAGGAAAGTTTTATTGACATGAACTTATCTTTGCGGGATACTGGAAATAGAAAATGTTTATGCATAAAATGGGATTATGCAAAAAAACACAATGAATGGAGGGTAAAACGATGAGAATATTATTTGTTTCAGTATTAGTCGGGTTGTTTTTGGTCACGGCCAAGCAGAGGAGGTTAAGGACCATGAAGAAATTTATTCTTGGTTGTTTAGTAGTAGCTATTCTATTGCCAACCTCAGCGGTTTTTGCATTGGAGAAGCAAGGGACATACAACATACACTTCGGATGGTATGCGGTTGGAAAGGTATTCGAGATAGGGAAAGATCACGGATTCTTCGCTGGAGAGTTCAGCGGGACGGTTTTCAATGATGAGGGCAAGGGATTCCTACATCACGCATCAGTGGTTTGCCCTGGTGTAGACGACGTTATTAAGGGAATAAGCAAAGCTCATGGTTATTGTACCATCACCGACTTTGACGGTGATATGGTCTTTCTGGTGTGGAAGTGCAAAGGTAGCAAAGGAAGCCCCAAGTGCGAAGGTGACTTCCAATGGACTGGTGGAACAGGGAAGTACACAGGGATCAAAGGAAACAATAACTTCTACGGCGTCCATCAAAACATAACTGGACCAACCCCACAAGGTTATTCCATCTGGTGGGGTGAGTGGAAGCTTCCCTAAGGTAGGGCTTTTTACAATGACCACAACGGTGATATAAGTGGCTTATGCATGAAATCGGATAAAAATCTCTTCTCTACCGAGCGATATCTAGATTTATATCGTCGGGTACTGTAAATATGAGTTCTTTTGTATCAAAAACAAATGATTCAAAGACCAATTTAAGAGTATGAGTATCAAAGGGGAAATTTCTTAAATCGAGGAACGCCTTTATAAATATTCTGAATTCCCGTTTTAGCTCAATAAGTCCATTACTATTTATAATCAGACCAATCTTGATTATTTCACGTTTTCCACGCTGATCTCTTAGGTTTTGGTACAGAACGTCCGAAAATAAAACCATAAACAATAATCATTTGGGAGCCAATCATGATAAGAATCTATAATTTGTCTTTTAGAATATTACTTATAGTCTTTCTAAGCTTTATGTTTAAGAATGATGCTATTTCAGCAAATTGGGTGAAATTAAGTGAAGTAGCGGAGCTGCAAAGGTTTGGTAAAACAGAATATTATGTCGATATTGAGAGTATCAAGAGAGAAGGAGATATTAGGACTGTTTGGTTAAAATCTGTATTTTCAAAGCCCCAAGAGTATAAAGAAGGAAAGACCTTCACTGAATTTTTGAGTTTTACACATTTTAATTGTTCAAATAAGACTCAGGCTATAACACAGATAGATGCTTATAGCTCGGATGAGAAACTTGTGGGGTCTGAAAAACAGGACATTAAATATGCTCCAATTTCAGATGGTAGCCTGGATGACTCGATGTATAAATATATTTGTGGGTATGTCATAGATAAATAGAGACTCAATATTCTCTTCATTGTCTTGATACTGAATTAAGTTCAGCCGAGGTACAAAGAAACAATCCTTCGACCTGGCTAAGGACGAGACTTCCCAAGAATTTACTAAAAGTAATTTTCTCCATCTAAGACATTTAATACTGGCCCAACCCTGGAGAATCTAGTTTCATAGTGGACCTATCAATTTGACAATAGAATAGGTTCGAATAATATTAGCGTACTCTAAATATAAAGTTTGAATATGCTAAATATTGGGTTGATTTTCGCTATCACCACTGCTTAATTCGAAGGAGGAGTTGAATTACGCCTCTATATCAAAGTGCCGTAGTACACTATCTCAGGTCTAAAATGGACATATTAGAACTGAGAATTGCAGGTTATAAGATCATAAGATCATTTCCTATCTTATTCTTTGTCTTTCTATTACTTCCTTCTCAAAAAGCTACAGCAGTTGGAGGCATTTCAAATTCAAAGGTTATAGTGCCGAGTGCTGAGACAGTACCATTTAAGCGATTTGAGATAGAGCCATTTTTCGGTCTAGTTTTTATTGACGACAGTGATACTACAATAGGATTTGAAGGAGGTACACGTTTTACGCTGGGAGTTCTAAACGATTTGGAAATTGGTACTAATTTAGGGTATTTATCCGTTGAAGATTCTGATGTAATTCGCACCGAGTCTAATTTTGGGAATATCGCATTCGGAATGAAATATAGATTTATAGATCAAGGACAACAATTTCCCTTCTCTTTGGCATACCAGGGGGGAATCACCGTTCCTACAAGCACTAGTGATGATAAGTGGATATTTGAGCCCTTCGGCCTAATTCTAACGAAAGATTTCTCCGAGTCTTTTTCTATGGATGCCGATGTAGTTCTAGCATTAGTGGAGAATGAGAGTGTCGGTTTTGTTGCCGATATTGGCTTTGGTTACTTTATAAGACCATGGTTGCAACCCGTTATTGAAGCCGGATTCTCATTCGAGGATCCTGACGGGGAAGAAAGTATATCAGTCCTCAATGTGACCGCTGGTTTTACTTCACCGGTAAACGAAATGCTTACAATAATCATTGGCGTCACCCCTGATGTCTATACGAGGAATACAGATAATGAAATATTGATATCTGCAGCTTTTACATTTCTGTTTTGAATTAGAATTTCTGTCTCCGGAGCAGAAACCACGCCTGAAAAATAAATTTTAACCATCCCTTGACCTATATAATATTTCATCATATAATTTAGATGAGTCTAAACTTTTAAATTGAGGATTCTAAAGAATTAATTATAGAAAACAAATGATTAGTCCTACTATTGAAGATTATTTAAAGGCGATTTTTAAGCTTCAGAAGGGTAAGGAAAAGGTCACAACTTCGTCAATTGCCGAGAGGCTTCAACTTTCTAATGCAACCGTGACCTCCATGATAAAGAAACTCGCAAAACAGAAACTAGTAAAACACGTTTCGTACCACGGAGTTGTGTTGACGGAGGGTGGGGAAAAGATAGCGGTAAAGGTAATCCGCAGACATCGATTGGTTGAGCTGTTTCTTAAAGAGATCTTGGAGCTTGAATGGGATAAGGTTCATGACGAAGCTGAACAACTGGAACATTATATATCGGATGAAATTATGGACAGCATAGATCGAGTTCTAGGTTATCCAAAAGCGGATCCTCACGGTGATCCGATACCCACAAGGAGTGGAGACATAGAAAAGGTAGAAGATAATTATACATTGGCTGAAGCGGAGGTCGGGAAGAAATTGGTAATAAACAGCGTGAGTGATGGTGACCCTAATAAGCTCCGGTTTATGTTTAAGCTGGGTTTACTACCTGGTGTAAGTATAAGCATTAAGAACAAGACTCCTTTTGAGGGTGATTTGGATATAAAGGTAGGAAGTTCTCATTATCACATTCCATTGGCTGTTGCTAAAAAGATTTACGTTACTCAGATTGAAAGAAGGTTAAAGGAAGAGGAGAAAAAACATTTGACGGTATGAATATTATAGCCGTGATTATGGGGAAACTTAATCCCTTATCGTTAAAATATATATTGCTCATTTTTCTAATTTCGATACCAGCACATTCACACATTGTGAAAGAAGAACCTTGGCATCCTGTACCCGCCGCTTATCTCAGAAGTTTATTTTATGCAAATCTCAAACCAGTTAACTGGGAACTGATTGAAAAGGAGTACAGTAAAGTTGATAAACAGGGGTATCAGTATGTTTCGATATTTCAGGCCTTTGCGCCTTTAAAAGATTTCACAGGAGAGGACCATACGGCAGAGATAAAGGCCGCTATAGATAAAAAAGACAGATTCCAGCTGTATTCCGCATCTACTAGGGCTCTTTCACAATTGATAAGATACCATTTACATCAAGCACAGGATAAACTCAATGAACCAGGCTTTGCACTTGAAAATGTGAATAATGCTAAGCGCATATATCGTGCTTTCGAAGATTTTATTGAGGAAGTCGATCAGGGTTCTTACGATGACATGGGGAAAGCTTGGTTAGAGATGACGAGCAGCATTGGAAGCGCGGGTGTACTCGGTGTTGGTATAAAAGAACCGTCACCTGAGCAATTTTTAAGAGCGAGGGAATTTGTTGAAGATTATCTGATCGAAAACTACGAGGAAGGAGGGTTTAAACCATCAGGTGATTTAGCGCCCTTGCCTTTTGTGGGCGGTAAAATAAATAACCAGCGTAAATCTTCTCCATGGTTGCCCCCAGGAAGTGATCTAAACGATCAGGATCCACTACCACGTTTGGTTTTAAACTTTGAAGCCCGCGGAATAGACGAAAAGGACCTTTTTTTGGTAGCTTTTGGCGATATGTTGTTCGACTCCCCTGAGATCTTTGGAGAACCGGCTAGAACCCTTGGCATAGCATGCGCGACTTGTCATAATCGAAGTGATATAAATAAGCGTTTCGTGATTCCTGGAATTAGTCGACAACCAGGGTCAGCAGATGTCGATGGACAATTCTTCAATCCTCACTTTAATGATCATAGACAAGATCCACTCGATATTCCAAGCTTAAGGGGTCTAAGATTTACTGCTCCATATGGCAGAGATGGCAGATTCACGAGTCTTAGAGATTTTGTACGTAATGTTATTGTAAATGAATTTGGTGGTCAGGAACCATCGCCTCTTATGCTTGACGCATTAGTAGCATATATGCTAGAATTCGACTGGTTGCCATCAACATACTTAAATCCGGATGGTACTTTAAATGATAAAGCTTCAATCGAAGCCAACCGCGGTCAGACCATCTTCAATACGAAATTCGAAGGTATGGGTGATCGTGCTTGCACTACGTGCCACATTCCTAGTGCCAATTTCATAGACGGATTGAGACATGATATTGGCTCTGGCAACCCTGCAAGTCCGGGTGCCCGAGATAGCTTCTTTGATACACCAAACCTGATAAATATTAAATATACCTCCCCATATTTCCATGATGGTTCTTTTGAAACACTGTCAGAGGTAGTAGACTGGTTTAACCAAAAATTCAATCTTGGTCTTACAAAAGGGGAGAAATCTGACTTGACTGCTTATCTCGAAGCAGTCGGGACCGGAGAAGAGCCATTTGAAGAATTTACCGCAGAAAACACAAGATTTTTGTTGGATTGGAGCGAATTATCCACCTTTCTCAGTACGTTAAACACCCTTATTCCAGCTCAGGACAAGTTTCATACAGAGCTTTTGTTGAAAACGGTATCGAAGGATCTTCGTGCCGATTCAGTCGGTTTGCAAGATCTGAGTCAAGCCCCAAGGGTTTATGCCCTTTCTGACAAACTCAATCAAATTCTTGAAGCAGTGGAAGCAGGTGATTGGAAAAGGTCTACGGTTTTATGGACCGAATATCAGGATTTAGAAAATAGATATAGTCCGGAGTTTAAGTAATAAATATGGATAAAGAGATGAAAGATATGTCACGGATTCGAAGTTGTGTTTTTTCACTATTTCTAGCCTTCTTGATGAGTTTATCATTTTCACTAGTTCAAGCTACTGAAGTGAAAGGTAAGCCTTTAGTTTTGGCATTTATTCCTCAGGAAAACCCCGAAAAGCTAATTGGAGATATTGAAATAATCACTAAGTATCTTGAAAAAGAGATGGGGATACCTGTGAAGGGTTATGTAACTCAGGATCACGCTGCAGCGGTAGAGGCTCTGAGAAATGGGGAAGCCGACATCTCTTTTATGGGTGGGTTACCTTATGTGTTAGCTCATGATCAGATTGGTGCAGAGGTACTACTTTCAGAGGTTTATAGGGGTAGTCCGTTTTATCGTGGTCGAATCTTTGTTCGCAGGGACAGTGGAATTAAAAAGCTTGAGGATCTTCGTGGAAAGACCATTGCGTTCGCAGATCCAATTTCCGAATCCGGATACATCTATCCCCTGGACATTTTTGTTCGAGCTGGATTGATAGAACAGAGTGATGATCCGCAGAAGTATTTTAGCACTGTGTACTTTGCTGGAGGCTACCAACAATCTATACAGGCTGTTGCAAACGGTTTGGTAGATGCAGCTGGAACAAGTCAGTTTGCAGATTTGTTATTAACTGCAGATCAGCTTGAAAAGATAACATGGATAGCCGAATCAAAACTGATACCCTCTCATTTGGTTTGTGCTAGGAAGGGACTAGAAATTGAGAGAAAAGCAGCATTTAAGGAAGCTATGTTAAAACTAAACCAGCCTGAATATAAATATCTACTTAGTCATGTTTACAGCCCGGATGGCTACATTGAAGCAGATCATAAGGATTATGAGTCGGTTGAGGAAATGGCACGCATTTATGGTTATATCAAATAAAGAGGGAGAAGGAAATGGAATTAAGTGTTGAGCTGAAACGAAAAATTCATAGTGTTCAGAGCGGAGAGGCAAATAGCGTAATTTCTATGGATGAAGTAAGGTTTCACTATAATCGGTCAGCCCCGCCAGTTTTGGACATAGAACATTTGGTTATCAACAGGGGTGAACGGGTTGCAGTCATCGGTCCTAGTGGTGCCGGTAAAACAACGCTTTTACGCTTGATTAATGGCTATGTTCAACCTGATTCAGGAGATTTAAAAATTTTGGGATACAACAACGGCGTTACATCAAATCGCCCTAAAAGCTTGAATCGTCGAATAGGTTTTATTTTTCAACATTTCAATTTAATTGATCGTGCTACTGTATTAGAGAATGTTTTGTGGGGTAGGTTGGGCAGGGTAAATCCTCTGTTGAGTCTCTTTGGATGGTTTCCACAAAAAGACAAAAAAGCTGCGAGGAAAGCAATAACTGAAGTAAATCTCGAAGATCAAATTGGCCAGAGAGCGGATAACCTCAGCGGTGGCCAGATGCAGCGAGTTGCTATTGCTAGAGTCCTGGCTCAGGAAGCAGAAATAATCTTGGCTGACGAACCTATCAGTAATCTTGATCCAGCATTAGCGGATGATATTTTAGGATTACTATCGAATGTAAGTCAGAGGTATAACGTCACTCTAATAATGAATGTACACCAATCCCAATTAGCCCAACGTTATGCTGACCGAATTATTGGTTTGCGAAATGGCAGGGTTGTATATGACAACGCGTCACACCTGTTAAATAGCAATGATTTGAGAACAATTTTTGAGCCCGAAGTTAAACCACCTCTTATATTCAATTCAAATGCCAAAAAAGATCCTTCCCATTGAAGGTAATTCACCAGGTATAGCACTACCGCGTCCTAGAATTGTAGAAAGCCTTTGGCGAGCGGGCTTGATCTTAGTGTTGGTAGTCGTGATTGCCTGGGCATGGACCGGCACAGATTTTGATATTAAGAAGCTTATAAACAGTCTGCCCCGCATGGCTGATTTCCTCAGCCGAATGGTTCCACCAGATATGACAGTTGCCAAAACAGTAGTTGTTTCTACCGGCGAGACTGTTCAAATTGCAATTTTTGGAACCTTTATGAGTGCACTGGCTTCTTTTATCCTTGGGATGTTAGCCGCTGAGAACATATCCCCAAGATGGTTAAGCCAACCTACAAAATGGTTTCTGGCCATACTAAGGGGGATCCCCGTAATTTTATTAGCTCTTATGTTTGTAAGCACCGTTGGATTAGGTCCTTTTCCAGGGGTTTTGGCGATTGCCCTCCACTCTACGGGCATGTTGGGAAAATTCTATGCCGAGGCAATTGAAAATGCTAGGCAAGGCCCATTGGAGGCGCTGGACAGTGCGGGTGCGAATCTCTCGCAGAGGGTTCGCTTCGGTATCTTGACTCAGGTTGGTCCAGATTTGGCTAGAGACACACTATTTAGATTTGAGTTGAACCTTCGCGAAACATTGGTTCTTGGTCTTGTAGGTGCCGGTGGTATAGGTTTTTACATTTTGCTCTATATTCGTGCATTTCAGTATGAAAAAGTTGCTACCCTTACAGTAGTGGTTCTGATAATGGTAGTACTTGTTGAACAAATTAGTGTTGCCATCCGACGCAGATTGCGGTAGTTTGAAAATTAAGAATATTTAAAACTTTTGCCTGACAAATAAAATTTAAATATCTTAGATATAGATAGTATAGTTAGAAGTATTACTTATATTACATCGAGTTACTCCTTTTATTCATGATTTTAAAGTAATGACTGAAGATGAAATTAAGTTAAAAAGCTATGGCTACCTGAGTCAGTTGTATGCGACTTCAGGTGCTCATGTACTCAATCCAATCAACGGGTTGCAAAGGCTCGGAAGCGAATTGGGTTTGGAAATTGATGAAACCAATGAGGTTCTAAACTATCTCGATAAAGAGGGTCTTGGAATTATCTATTTAAATGAAGATAAAATTTCAATCACAGATAAGGGTATAAGTGCTATTGAAGAGGCAGAGTTAAATCCAACGATGCCTACCCGCTATTTCCCGCCAATAATTGAAGATGTGGGTGTAGGCACAGCGGGGCGGTTTAGCGCTTTTGAAAAGGGATCAAAAAGAGCTCTGGATGAAACAATAAGTTCAGTTAAGTATAATGAATTGACGAAATCTGTTGGAACGATTATGGAATCAATTGATAAATTACATCTTGAGCCTGAACTCAAATCTAAACTAAGGGCGGAATCAATCACTATAAAGGTACAGATATCCTTGCCTAGACCTGATATCGATGTCATCAGGGATTGTGTTTCGTCGATAAGGAAAATACTTGAAACCGCTACAGATAACTTGCTTGTTAGGAGGTTGTTGAGCCAGTTGTTAATTCTTTAGGGTTTTAACTTGATAATCCCCTTAGTTTGCTAAAGGGTTGCCCCTGTCATTGCAATGGCTGGTCCCACAAGTGTCATCGCGAACTTTTTGTGATGTAGGAGCAGCTTCTAGCTGCGAATATATTTCGCACCACGATGGTGCTCCTACTTTTATTTTATGATTGTATAGGAGGACTTTAGTCCTGCACATAGACTCCGAACCAAGTTCGGAACTCATCCGTCATCCTCGAGTGTTTGAAGCGGGGATCCATCGTTTCATATTTTATTTTCTTTGTCTTGATACATACTTCGATAAACTCAGCATGAAACGAGTAACAAAAATCAAGGCTGCCCAAAAATTTAGCTAAAAATTATACACTCCGACTAAAAAATTTGGATTCAACCCCAACCCGCAAACTTTTTTTCACGTCTTCGTTTCTGATTTTCTTAACGCAATTTTTGGAAGGCCAGGTAATAAAGGAATTAATGAAAAGTAAAATAATTTAAAATTTACAAATTCTGTCCACAAATCACGTAACATCTCCAATCGCGAATGCAGCGAAGCGATCTCCCGCTAACGATGGGGATTCCTTCGGTTGTTTCTCTCCCTCGCAGCGACTTCCAGGACTTTCTTTAAATTTGAAGATACCCTGCAGCCTGCTGAAGGAAGATTCATTTCACCAAAATTGACTAAGGTTTGGTAGTTTTAAATATCTAAATAGACCAGTAATACAGGCATTATAGAGAAACATTAGCAAAGATCCTTTAAATTTGTGTAGGTTATGGTGATTAATTGAGGAGAAGCTTAAAACCTAGGAGTGTTTAGGATTTTTCTCTGGAGACCTGATAGATACCAGATAGAATCAATAATCCGCCTACGACGATACCAGGGTCTAGCTTTGTCCCCAGTACCATCCAATCAAATATCAAACCAAAGACTGGAACAAGCATTGAAGAGAAGGTAGCGGTATTTATGTTTATTTTTTTTAGCAAATAAAACCAAATGGTAAAGTCAATTGCAGAAGAGATAATTGCCGTGAAAAGTAATATGTAGATAGAATGGGGTGTCCATTCAAAATTTAGAATTCCTTCAGTTGGAATGGTTAATAATCCAAGTCCTGCGGCTCCAATTAATAGCTGTAAACCACTGACGACATAAACGTCTTCGGAATTCATATTTTTTTTGACCCATATATTGGCTAGGGCCCATGATATTGCACCAATGAGTATCAGTACTTCACCAAATATAATTTCCTTGTTTTGGTTTATTAGGGTATCCCAGCCAAGCATGAAAAGAATGCCTACACACCCACTTAAAACCCCCAACCACTGTGAGACATTAAGCCTCTCCTTTAGATAGAAGTGGACAAGAAGACTCGTCCAAATAGACATTGTGTACAATAAAACAGCGGATTTCCCGGCTGTTACGAATTTCATTCCGTACAACATGAAGCCAAACATCGCAGTAGTCTGAAATAAACCGACCATAATATAGTCAAACCATTTTCTTCCCTTAAGCAGCGAAGCAGCCTTCATGTATAAAATTGGGATCATGGCTAAGCCACCGATAGCACAACGCCAAGTTGCGAAGGTCAAGGGTTCAGCATATTGAAGTCCCAGTTTCATAAGCACCCAGGAATATCCCCAAGTAATAATGGCGAAGGTAAGTAGGGCTAGATCTATTCCAGAAATTTTCATCTTTGGTTCTTTCTTTCTGATGAAATTTTTTAAAAAATATCACCGATATTATCGCAAATAGATTGCGATTTATGATAAAGGATTTTCTTCACCGAGAAGTATGGATGGTGTAGGTATTTTTCTCAGATTCAAGCCAAATTTCTCTACGGCATGTTTTTGAATATGGCGTATAGCTTCATCTACAGAATCGGTAAGAAGAATAAGATCAAGGTCTGAAGCATCAATTGTTCCCTCTTCTACCATACCTTTTAGAAACTCAATTAGTGGCTCAAAATATTCTTTTCCTATGAGAACAACTGGAAAACTAAGTATTTTTTTGGTTTGGATAAGTGTTATTGCCTCAAATAATTCATCCATTGTTCCAACGCCCCCAGGCATTACAACAAATGCATAGGAATATTTAAATAGTAAAACCTTTCGAACAAAGAAATAATTAAAGGTGACGAAACAATCTAAGTAATTGTTGGGTTTCTGTTTCTCAGGTAGAACAATGTCACAACCTACGGATCGACCTCCTACCTCTTTCGCCCCACGATTGGCTGCCTCCATGATTCCAAGCCCTCCTCCTGTCATGACGGTAAGACCTGTTTTAGCAAGGTTTTGACCCAATGAACGGGCGAGTTGATAGGAGTGATGATCTTCATCTAGGCGTGCTGAACCAAAGACGGTCACACAGGGTCCACAGAAGTGAAGTTTTCGAAATCCCTTTATAAACTCTATCATCACCTTAATAACGAACCATAATTCCCGAATTCTAGAATGCGGCCCTTCGATAAATAAGCGATCTTCTAAAAAAGATACGGACGTATTTCTGTCAGTTGAGATCTTAGAGTTTCCCAATTTTTTATTGACGTTTTTTAACATTTTTATACCTTCCTTTTCGAGAGTGCTCTTATGCCCTTTAGACATGAATATTGAAGTACAGGAATTATCTCCCTATTATTAGCACCGACGGAATAAATTATAGATTTAAATTGATAATTCTCTATAGCTTTCTACAGGGGGCTTCGTTCAGCTGGTATATTATCCCTGACGGAAAAATTTTTACTATAACGAAATATTGTACAGTCATGAGTCATGGATTATCTTTCATCCTCAATAATTTCTCATAGATATAAAATTTATAAATTATATTCGCTATCACTAAAAAAAGGGTTATATTCCTATTGAGTATATTCTGTAAAAATAAAACGTAATTTGACAAAATAAGTTGGATTATTATTCTAATAGCCCCTAGATAGCGAAGTATAAGTCCATTTTTATAAGGTTGGGAACCTTATATAACATGGTCGTTGAAGTATTTTATTCGTTATTTTTGAATCTAATTAACCGTAAGAAGATGAGTCATCTAAGCTAATGTATAAGGGTATGTTTACTTGTTGAAAAGCTCAAAATGGATGCTAAAATTATTCTTACTTTAAGATTTATAGGGGTAGATCATTTTTTCTCGATTCTAAACAATCACCTTCCAAAAAAATTTAAGGAGGTCTAGAGCCCTGAAAATAATAGTCATAGTAAGTCAAACTCAAGACACTGAGGCAAAAATAAGTGTTGCGTCAAGCGGTGATACAATAGATACAACGTCAATGAAATGGGTTTTAAATCCATATGATGAATTTGCTGTAGAAGAGGCATTGAGAACTAAAGAACAGTTTGGAGGAGAAGTTGTTCTGGTTACTATGGGTCCTGCTAGATGTAGGGAGGCTCTTAGGACTGGACTTGCGATGGGCGCTGACAGTTCTGTTCATATAGAGGACGACAATTTTGCGTTTTCTGATAATTATGTCGTTGGGAAGATAATTGCAAATGAGATAAAGAACCTGGGAGAATATGATCTAATCTTCACCGGTTTTAAGATTATTGACGATGAATCAGTGCAGGTAGGAATACATATAGCTGAAGAATTAGGGATTCCACATGTTGCCCTGGTAAGCAAGGTTGTTAGGATTGATCCAGATCAAAAGAGGGTTACGTGTCAGAAGGAAATAGACGGGGGGCACGTTATAGTTGATGTTCCAATGCCAGCCCTAATAACCTGCCCTGATGCCATGAATGAGCCAAGATACGCTTCCCTACCCGGGATTATGAAGGCTAAGAAGAAACCACTAAAAGAGGTCTTGGTAGACGATATAAACTTGGAGGCACTAGGTTTATCCAGAGAATCGCTTGGTAAAGATGGTGCACGGGTTAAAACGACAAGTATTAAGGTTCCTCAGATAGAGAGAAAATTAAAGGTAATAACGGGAAAGGATAACCCAGCTGTAAAGGGAGATGAAATTATAGAATCAACGCATGAACTTATAAAGCTTCTAAGAGAAGAGGCCAAGGTTGTTTAATTCCAAATCTATGGATGTAGGAGGTCAAAATGAGTAACGAGGTATGGGTAGTAGCAGATCTAAAATTAGACGGTTCGATTAGAAAGGTCACGTTTGAAGCTTTGTCAGAAGCGAGGAGAAAACTCGTTGGTAAAATTGGTGGAAATCTCTGTGGTGTTCTTCTCGGTTCTGGTGTTTCGAATCTTGCACCAGAGTTAGGTAAATATGGGGCAGAAAAGGTTTATGTCGTAGATAACGAGCTATTAAAAGATTCCAATCCGGATGGTTACACCAAAGCACTTGCAGATTTAATTAAAAAGTATGAGCCTTATATTGTAATAGCCGGAAACACTAATCTTGCTGAAGATTATCTTCCAAGAGTTGCTGGCAGAGTGCAGGCTGGATTGACAATGGACTCAATTGATCTTGATCTCACAGATGATAACAGATTAAAAATACAACGCTATTCACATTCGAGTAAGGTTATTAGTACTCAAGAGTTTCTTGACCATAAGCCTATGATGACAACTGTTAGACCCAATTCATTCAAACCAGAAGAAGACCAGAAGGATCCTGAGATAGTAAATGAGTCGGTAGATTTTAATTCTGAAGACATTTGGACTAACGTTGTAGAAATAAAGGCCAAGAAATCCGATCTTCCTCCTCTTACTGAGGCCGATAGGGTGGTATCAGGTGGTCGAGGTTTGGGGAGTGAGGAAAACTTTAAGTATATTTATGAACTTGCTGAAGCGTTCGATGCGGCACCTGGTGCTACTCGTGCGGCGGTCGATGCAGGTTATTGTCCTTACGACATGCAGGTTGGACAAACTGGTAAAGCCGTATCACCTAATCTTTATGTTGCTGTTGCTATTTCCGGGGCTATTCAGCATTTTTCAGGAATGGGTTCATCCAAAGTGATTGTTGCAATTAACAAGGATCCTGATGCTCCTATCTTTAAGAAATGTGATTATGGAATTTGTGGAGATTTATTTGAATTACTGCCACCCCTTACTGACGAAGTAAAAAAACTTCTTCAAGATTAAACGCATAAATTTATGAACCTAAAGGGCAATCAGATTTAACTAGCGAATTCCCTGTAGCTTGCTGCAGGGAGTTTCATTAAATTCCTATCTAGTTCTAATAGGTTTCATTGTTTAGATCTATCTGGTGAATACGTTCTATATTCCCGCCAAGAAAATTACCTGCTATTTTGACAAATGTATCCGATACATCAGTAAGATAAAACTCTCTTTCGGCGGATGTGGAATTTCCATTGGAAGTATGATTCTCAATCAAGGTTCTTTGTATTTCTAAGGCAGTTTCTTCAGCAGAGTCAACTAGAGTAACCTCTTTCCCAACGACGTTTTGTATCATTGATTTAAGAAGTGGATAATGTGTACAGCCAAGGATAAGGACATCTATGCCGAGGTTTTTTAGAGGATCTAGGTATTTTTCTGCCGTTAGCTCCGCTATCTCGTCATCAGTCCAACCCTCTTCTGCAAGTGGAACAAATAGTGGACAGGAAATAGAAAATACCTTTATTTCCGGTGATATGTTTTTTATAGCCTTTTGATATGCATTACTTTTGATTGTTGATGGGGTTCCAATCACTCCTACTTTTCCGGTGTTTGTAGTATTCACGGCTCTTCTTGCTCCGGGTTCAATTACGCCAATTATTGGTATATCAAAGTCCCACCTCAAACTTTGAAGGGCTACTGCTGAAGCAGTATTGCATGCTACGACTAAAAGTTTTATTCCCTTTGATAGGAGGAATCTTGAATTGCTCTGGGAATATGCAATTACAGTTTTACTCGATTTTGTGCCGTAAGGAACCCTTGCAGTGTCTCCTAAATATATAAAGTTTTCATTAGGGAGGATCTTCAAAATCTCACCCAGCACCGTGAGACCCCCGATTCCCGAATCGAATACCCCGATTGGCCTTTGGTTCTTGTCCATGCAGTTAATATTACTTATAAATTGAATTAAGTGTAAATGTGTAACATAGAAAATGAGTATCCCATTGATTAAAACATTACTTCTATTGCATTTTCGATAGAATTTACACCGATGAGTGATATTGAGCTAATTGATGGTTTTATTCTATCTTTATTTATTCTGGGTAGGATACATTTTTTAAAGCCGAGTTTCTCAGCTTCCCTCAATCTCAGATCGGCCCTTGAGACGCCCCTTACTTCACCAGAAAGTCCTACTTCACCAAACACTAAGAGATCGGACTGAATGGGTTTATTGAGGAAACTTGATACAAGGGAAATACTAACTCCAAGATCAATGGCCGGTTCAACAATCCTAACACCACCTGCTACGTTCATGAATATATCCTGTCCTAGTATTTGGAGACCTGCTCTTTTCTCAAGCACTGCTACAAGAAGCGAAACACGATTCGAATCTATTCCAATTGTAGTTCTTCTTGGTACTCCAAAATTACAAGGAGATACCAATGCCTGTATCTCAACCAGTATCGGTCTTGTTCCTTCGAGGGTAGGGGTTACAACCGACCCGGATGAGCCTATCGGCCGTTCGGAGAGAAAGATCTCTGAAGGATTTTTTACCTCTTTTAGTCCGGTTTCCTGCATTTCAAAAACACCTATCTCGTTTGTTGAGCCAAATCTATTCTTTACTGCTCTTAGGATTCTATAAGAATGGTCTCTTTCGCCTTCAAAATAGAATACTGTGTCTACTAGATGTTCAAGCACCCTGGGTCCGGCTATAGTACCCTCCTTTGTTACATGCCCTATAAGAAATATAGCAACACCATGTGTCTTAGCGTACTGCATCATTTTTGCAGCACATTCCCTTATCTGACCAACACTTCCAGGAGCAGAAGGGAAATCTTCGGTGTATATCGCTTGAATTGAATCGACTACTGCTATTTTGGGTGAAAGCTTTACTAATTGTTCAAGAATATTTTCAACTGAGTTTTCTGCAAATACAAAGAGATTATCAGAACTTGCTCCGATTCTTCGGGCTCTTAACTTAACCTGTTCGTGAGACTCCTCACCAGTGACGTAGAGGGTTCTCATATCAGAAGAACCAATTTTATCTAACATCTGAAGGGCGATGGTCGATTTTCCAATTCCTGGATCACCACCTACCAATACAACAGAGCCCGGGACTAATCCTCCACCGAGTACCCTATCTAATTCTCCAATGTGTGTTGAAATTCTTTGTTCATTGCTTCCTTCTATTTCGTTTATTAGTTGGGGCTTGGATCTCCAGTTTTCCTCTACTACACCTGCTTTTCTTCTCTCAACTCTCTCTTCAACATAAGAGTTCCATTCTCCGCAAGAAGGACATTTTCCTATCCACCTTGGAGATGGATTGCCACAAATTTGACAAACAAATTGCGATAGAGTTCTTGACTTTTTCATTAAGTTTTTGGACAATGGAAAAAATTACACTAGTTTTTATTGTTGGGTTTTGATTGATTTCGTCTTGCAAACTTTCTATAGTCTTCGGCAAGTTCTACTAGACGGTTGTCAACAAGCGAATTTACAGTTCCTTTTTTAAATCTTCCATCAGCTTTTCGAACTCCGGCTTCTTTGCCAGTTAGTATTTCTATTGCCTGATCAACGGTCTCAATTGTATATATGTGAAATTTTCCATCTTTTATTGATTGCACAACCTCTTTTTTCAGCATTAGGTTCCTTTTGTTTTGGTGTGGAATTAACACCCCTTGTTCCCCCGTCAGCCCAAGTTCTTTACATACATGATAATAGCCCTCGACTTTTTCATTTACACCCCCTATTGGTTGAATCTGTCCCTTCTGGTTAACTGATCCAGTTATTGAGAGGCACTGCTTTATTGGGATTCCGGATAGGCTGGATATTATTGCTATTAGCTCTGCTGCAGAAGCGCTGTCACCCTCAACCATCTCGTAACTCTGCTCGAAAGCCAGCGTTGCTGAAAGGCTTAAGGGTTTTTTCTGAGCGTATTTCGTTCCGATATAACCACTCAAGATAAGGACTCCCTTATCGTGAATGTTACCACTCAGCTTAGCTTGTCTTTCGATACTTATAACTCCTTCCATGCCCATATATGTCTCACAGGTGATTCTCGAGGGTTTTCCAAAGGAATAATCACCTAGGTTGTAAACTGCCAGACCATTGATCTGTCCGACAACCTCTCCCGAAATATCTACGAGTATCATACCTTTCGTAATCAACTCTTGAATCTTTTCCTCGATCAAGTTTGATCTGTTAACCTTTTCTTCTATGGCTTTTTCAACATGATTGCGCTTTACGTATTTACAATTTCCATCCACACCTGACCAGTAGCTAGCTTCTCTAACTATCTTTGAAATGGTGCCAAAATCAACGGACAATTTATTTCGATCACCTGCGAGTCTTGATGAGTGTTCCAATACTGCCTCAACGGCGCTTCTATCAAATTGATTCAGGTTATCGTTATCACAAATTGTCTTGATACTGCATGCATATTGAGAGAGGACATCATCCCTAATTTCAACTACTGAATCAAAGTCTGCCTTGACTTTAAATAGCTTTTTAAAATCCTCATCGTAATTGTAAAGCAAGTGATAGAGATATGTACTTCCGGTCATGATCACTTTAAGGTTTAGTTTGATTGGCTCAGGTCTTAATCCCACCGTAGTCATAAGTCCATATTGTTGATAGACATCCTCAATGCTTAATTCCTGGTTTTCCAAGACTTTTTTAAGTGAATCCCATACGAATGGGTATTTTAGAACGTCTAATACATCAACTACAAGATATCCCCCGTTAGCCTTAGCAATTGACCCAGCATGAATCATTGTGAAGTCAGTAACCAGCACGCCAAACCTTGATTCTTTTTCTATTGAGCCAAACAGGTTAATGTAGGTTGGATTTGTCTCAAATAGCAAAGGTGCGCCCTTTGTATTTGAGTTATCAATAAAAACGTTTACTTTGTATTCAGTGAAAGTTGGTTGTTGCTGAGGAATTTTAAATGGCACGGGAGCAGCCGTTTCTCGAGCGCTGTCGGGAAGAAAATTTTCTATGTGCTCCAGCATGTGCTTTTGCACCATATCAAGATAATCGATTACGTCTGGATGTGAATTATATTTTTCCCTGATTGTGTCCAGAATGTCTCTTACAGCAAAAAGGGCAACTTTATTTTCAAGTTCTTTAACTCTCTCCATTGCCTTCTTCTCTAGTTTTCTCGCCTCTTTGATTGACTTTGCCACCTCTTCTTCAACTTTTTCTTTCCTTTTTCTTGTTTCCTCTTTTTTTATCTCGTCAAGCTTATTGTAATCTTCCTGTGATATCGGCTTCTCTCTAAACAGGGGAATCGTAATTATTCCAGTGGGTGCAAACTGCAACTGCATTTGTTCATGAGAGGCTTTTTTCTGAAGTTCATCAAAGATATCGTTTTTATTTCTCTGAAACTCATTCATTATGTTTTGCTTCTGTTCTTCGAATTCCTTTCTCTCGAATGCCTTCGGTATTTGAGTCTTCATTAAATCTAACAACTCTTCCATATCTTTCTTAAATACCTTGCCCATTCCGGTTGGAAACCGTATTGCCTTTGGTTCATTCGGATCATTCATATTAGAAACATAGCACCAGTCGGCGGGAGTTGGTTTGTCTTTTGCTATTTTTGTGAGTAAATCTTTAATGATACTCTTTTTCCCAACCCCAGGAGGTCCTGCTAGAAAGATATTGTATCCTCCGTGCTCCATTCCCAGTCCTAAATGTATTGCTCTATAAGGTCTTTCCTGTCCTATAAATTCTCTACAGGGTACGAGTTCCTCTGTTGTTTTAAATTTGAGTTTGCTTAGATCAAATTTAGTGGAGACTTCTTTGAGAGAGAGTGCTTTAATTTTCTTCATTTTTTAACCTTTTTGATATGATATTTTCATTTTTGCACACACTAAACAGCATTGCAAATCTCATAAAAACTTAATAATAATTATATAAAGTTAATGCTGATTAGTGAGTTTGCTAGAGTTACATTACACTAATTTTCTTTATTGACAAAAGTAAAACCACATACAATATTATATTTATTACAATAAATATCAAAAAGGAGGGTTTCAATCAATGATCACATTGAAGAATTGGAAAAGTTATGTTTGTGCAGTTTTTATTGGGTTATTTGTTTTTATGAATATGTTTTTTGGAGGTGCTAATAATCTTAATGCACAGGATGCAAAACCACTTCCAGGACCACAGCTTGTTACTGATGCGTGGGGGTTTATAGCAGCATATAAGGCTGATCCAGAGGCATTGAAGGCATTACTCCCACCTGGTCTCGAACCGAATCCTGAAGGTCAGGTTGTTATAAATATGTATACTGTACCAGATCCGAACCAGACGTCTGGTTTTGGTGCTTACACGCTTACATACCTTACAGTCGAATTAAAGGATCAGGATTCATATGTCATGGGTCAACCCACCGGATATCCTGGGAGATATTTTGTTTACTACTTCAATAGTTCGTCTATCATGCGTGAATTTACTAAACAAGTTGGAATACCTGCTCAAGAAGGGCAGACGACTACTACTGTCGAAAATGGCAAATTAAAAGCAGTTTTAACAGTTGATGGAAAGCCTTTTATTGAATCGACAGCGGATGTCGGAGATACTCTTGGAGGATTCGGTGGTGGTCATTTTAATTATTTTGGTCTTATTGAAACAGAAAAGGATGGCAAGAAGATAAACCAGGTTGTAAAATATCCGATTCCATATGTAACTGGTTCCGTTGAAACTAAAAACGCAAAGATTAACTTTAAGATTCCCGAAGATCACCCTTTAAGCAAGATTAAGCCTATGGCGGATCCAACATGGGCTGTCTGGTGGAATGGGAGCTTTGTTTATCCTCAACATCAAGTCATTCATGAATGGGGACCGGAATAAAAATAAACTTGAAAGGTGAAGTTTTTAAATTGATAATTCACTGTAGCCTGCTACAGGTTTTCTACTGTCATTGCGAGCGGAGCGAGGCAATCTTTCCTTTTGGATTGCGTCGTCGGTTGACTCATCGCAATGACTTCAATGAATTTCTTAAAATTTGAATATACCTTGCGGCTTGCTGCGGGAAGCTTAATTATGCTAGAAATAACAGATAGTCTAAAAATCTATTGGCTAGGACATGCAAGCTTTAAATTGGATGCGGGTGAGAGACCTATTTATATTGATCCCCGGAATGTGAAGAAGGATAAAGCGAGTTTAATTCTCATAACACATTCACATTTTGATCATCTTTCATCGGATGATATAAAAAAGATCCAGGCAGACGATACGATTCTAGTAGCCACTAAGGATTCGGCAACCAAACTCAAGGGTGATGTTAGAACGATCGAGCCGGGGGATAGTTTGGAATTAGGGGGTATCCATGTCGAGGCTATAGCTTCTTATAATGTTGGCAAGACCTTTCATCCAAAGTCCAGTGGTTGGGTTGGATATATTCTAACAATAGATGGAAAACGAATATATCATGCCGGCGACTCAGATTCCATACCGGAGATGAAACCCCTTGTTGTGGATGTAGCTCTCCTACCTGTAGGTGGTACATATACGATGACTGCAGAGGAAGCCGCCGAGGTTGCAAATGAATTTAAGCCAAAGACTGTGGTGCCAATGCACTGGGGAGAGATTGTTGGTACAAGAGTTGATGCTGAGAGATTTAGAGATCTTTTTGACGGCGAAACGGTTATTCTAGAGCCAGAAAGTTAAATTGAAGTAGAAAATTTCTGGTGTCTTGCAATATGGTTTATCCATCTGTCATTGCTGTAGATGTTAGAGATTTCGGGGATAATGTTTTAGACCTTCAATGCGCCTTATCTCTAAATCTCTTAGAGAAGAAATGGTTTAAACGGGCATTCAAAAAATTGCCAAAATCAATTCCCAAAGCGTTAAAAAAAGATTTAGGGTCGGGGTTGCATTAAAGATTTTTAGCTGTAGGAATTGATTTAATAAATCCTAATTTTTTGTGAGCCTTGATTTTTTGCTACTTTGTATCAAGACAGAGTAAAAAAATAAAAGTTCAATTTAGTTTGATTAAATATTGGTAAATTGTGTCCTCGAAATAAGTGACACATAAAATTGCGAGAAACAAAGGGACGAAGCAATCTAAAAATTACCTTCAATGAAGAATCGTTGTTTCTAATTTCTTTAATAAACACAAAGTATCATGGCAAATAATGAACAGCTGAAATTGTTGAAGCAAGGACCCGAAATTTGGAATCAATGGAAGTCTGAAAACACTGATAAGAAGCTTGACCTTACTTGGGTATCTCTTACCAATTCAAATTTGTCTGGTGCTGATCTCAGCAATGTAAATCTCAGAGGAGCTTTTCTCAGGAATGCCGATCTGAGAGGTGCTAATTTATCCGAAGCTAACTTGATGGGAACAAATCTCAACGAAGCAAATCTTAGTGATGCGGTACTTATAGGTGCTAATTTAACCAGGGCTAATCTCATTCGAGTTCAACTTGACTCAGCAAATTTAACAGGCGCCATATTTAATGATACTGACCTAAGTGATTCAAACTTAAGTAATGCGGTTTTATGGAACGCAAGAAATTTAACGGTGAAACAGCTTTCAAAAGTGACAACCTTGAAGGGTGTTCTAGTTGATCCAGAAATGTTGGAACAAATTAAAATTGAAATTCCTCATCTTCTAGAATAGCATAACCCTTATAAGTCTAAATGTTTCACCAATTTAAAAGGCTTTTTGTGAATCCTGATGTTTTAAGATTCTGAATAAGATTAAATTGAAAATAAGGAGGGGGGTAGGTAACTATGGAAAAAATAATAAATATATGGTTCGCTATTCTCTTAATTTTTATATCAGGGGCTATATTATATTTAAACGAGAAAGCCAAAGCGGAGTTTTATCATAATAGGAGTTACATAGTATCTCAAGTAGAGCCGATCGTTCCCGAGGGTGAGCCTATGGTTCCTGAACCTTATCCTCTTGTTCCACAGGGAGAGCCGATTGTTCCAGAACTTAATCCTGTTGTCCAAGAGCCTGATCCCCTAGTTCCCCAGCCTGAACCAATCGTACCTCAACCTGAATCATTAGTTCCAGGGGCCGAACCAGCTATTCCTGAAGGGGAACCAATTGAGCCTGCCGATGAGCCGTTAGTTCCAGAACCTGATCTGATATCTCCTGAAGAGGAAGCAATACCCCCTGAGAATTGGTAATTCGATCCATGAGGTTAATCTTTACTTTACTTGAAACGGGAAACGGATAATATAAACTGAAATAATTTCTAAGGGGTTGATTAGTTGGGATTTGTTGTTTGGAATTTGTAATTTTTTAAGATTGCGGGGTGTGGCTCAGTTGGCTAGAGCGCTGCGTTCGGGACGCAGAGGTCGGCGGTTCGAGTCCGCCCACCCCGACCATAAACTATAATAATTACAGTTAGATACATAATGTCAGAGTTTGGTTCTAATGTCATTATTTATCAATGTCAGTGGATTTGTCAGTGAATGAATCACAAAAATCTGATGCAATTAGCTCAACTGCATCTTTAAGAGAAGCATCTGGATGTGCATAACGCATAGTAGTTTTTAAGTCTGTATGTCCGAGTATTTCTTTTATAGCTACTATGTTAGCTCCGCTTTCTACCATTCTCGTCGCTGCTGTATGCCTCAGGTCGTGAAATCTCAGCCCATTAATCCCTGCTTTCTTACATGCAGTTATGAAAGATCTCTTCACCCATTCCAAGTGACCGGTTCTTGATTGATCGCTTGGAAAAACAAACTCGCTTCCTCCCGTCTTTAGCTTAAGTTCTAGAATTATTTTTCTCAGTTTCGAGTTAATGGGAATCTTTCGTGCTTTTCTGCTCTTGGTATGCGTTTGTGGAAGGGTAATTATGTTATTTCCTAGGTCTATCCAACTCCATTGAAGATTTAGTATCTCTCCTCTTCTCATTCCTGTATTTAACGCAATTAAGATTATATCTCTAAGGTACGCAGGACTTACCTTAAGAAGTAATTGTTCTTCTTTAGCGCTGAGTATTCTTTCAACTTGATTGTCTACTTTAATTAAACCTGAAGCACTTACAGGGTTTTCACCAAAGAATTTTTTATTTCTCTTTGCTATATTGAATAGATGTCTAATACATTGTAATTCCCTGTTCACAGTAGCAGGCTCTACTTTTTTAAGCCTGATAGTTTTGTATACGTCTATATCACTAATTGAGATTTTCGATAGTGTCTCATCTCCAAATAGATCTCCAAAATACTTCAATGGATATTTATCCCTTTGCCATGAACGTTTTTTAACTGTATCTCTAACATGTTTGATATATTCATCCCCAAATTCACTGAATGTAGGAATTTTTGCCTTAAGCATGTCATATTGACCAAGTTTAACTTGTTGCTCCCTCTTTTTAAGGATCTCTCTAGCCATGGTTTTAGTGACTACCCCCTTCTTGCCGACTGATTCACGTTTTGTCTTTCCTTTAACCCGATATTCAATAACCCATGAGTTACCTCTTTGAAATACACTTCCCATTTTACTTACCTCCCTATTATTTATTTATATTATAATTATACACGGTTAATACGTATTAATCAAGTATTATTTTAATAATTTATTGATCATTCTGATAAATATGCTATACTTCTAATACGTGATATATTAATGAGTGAGGTAAATTATGGGAAAACTAACTCTATATATTCAAGATGACAAAAAAGAAGTGATTGAGAAAGCTAAGTTATTAGCTAGTGTATTGAATCAGTCTCTTAGTAATTTAATAATAGACTTTTTGGAAGATTACTTAACAGAGCATAAAGAGGAACTAAAAGCACTGGAGAGATTAAAAGCTAAGTCTAAAAAAGAAGATTAACTTTTTATGGCCTATGTCAATAATAAGTACATCAAGTTCACCATTTACATTCAGTGAGTCAAGACATGACCCTCGTGAACGAGATGTAGCAATACAATAGATAGGACAAGGTTCAATTCTCTAAATGGATAGATCAGAGGATGTTATTGTTCATACTGCCTTCTCGTATTAAAACAATGGGAAATTGATATTTCCAGTTATCTAGAAGGTTAAGTCTGAAGGGGATATGTGAGTTAAATTTAAGGCTATGCTTGAAGGGAAAATGGTATCTTTACGAGGAAATGAGTGGTTGGAGAGGTAAGTTTTGTTGAGAAAAGTTTTTTATTGTGAGACACTAACAGCATAATAGGTTAATGCATAAAATGGAATAATGTTTTTTCATATATGAGGATTTCAACTCTTATACTGTCTGATTTTACGGAAAATTTCTGTATAATCAATAGTTAGCCCGCCCACGGCTCGCTTTCTTTTTAGTCGAGCCCATCTAAGGAGATAACAATGGATAGAGAACCATCCTTCGATCAAGCCAAGATGAAGGAATTCGGCAGGCTTGTCCGAAGAGATACGCATGCCATGATTTTTGGGTGCTTGGCCTATATAGGCGACCAATTGGGCCTATTCAAGTCCATGGCCGTGAGCGGACCGGCCTCCATCGAGCAGCTGGCCGAGAAGTCGTCATGCCACCAGCGGTATCTACGAGAATGGCTGTCCGCGATGTCGGTCGCTGGCTGGATTGAATACGACTCAAGCACTGGCCTATTCACGCTTCCTCCCGAGCACGCCCCGTACTTGGCCCAAGAGGAAAACCCTTCCTTTCTGGGAGGAGTTATCGAGGCCTTCATGCCTATGGCCTCTGCTGTTCCGAAAGTATTGGACTGCTTTAAAAGTGGGGGTGGCTTAGATATGTCTGACCTACACCCCGATGTTCCGCGCGTCACGGATCGTCTGAACGCTCCCACATATAAGTACTTTCTGACAAAAACATGGATCCCCAAGTTTCTTCCATCTGTTCATGAAAAGCTAACAGGCGGAGTTTTTGCAGCCGATGTTGGCTGTGGATCGGGTACCGTCATATCGGAGTTGGCCAAGGCATATCCCAACAGCCGCTTCGTGGGCTATGAACCCTTCAAATCTGCTGCCTTGCGCGCTGAGGCTCTGATGAAAGAATCGGGATTGGAGGAGAGGGTCGAAATTATCGATAAGCCGGCGGCTGCGCTGCCCGATAACGAGTACGAATTCATCACAACGTTCGACACGATCCACGACCTCGCCGATCCGATTGCTGTGATCAGTGACATTCGTCGAGCCCTCAAGCCCACCGGCACCTATCTCATGATGGAGATAAACGCCTCAGCCCACCTCGATGAGATGATGAATCATCCCTTAGGAATGTTTCTGTACTCCATTAGCACAATGTACTGTGTACCTGTCTCTCGAGCAGCTGGTGGGGAAGGCATCGGCACGTGTATGGGTGAACAACTGCCTCACGACTTGTGCTCAGAAGCAGGCTTCTCCTCCTTTCGAAGGCTCGAGTTTGATCATCCATTGGCAGCTCTTTATGAAGTACGGATCTAAATTACTGAAATGCAGTGTGCGGGCCAACCACTCGCTGGAGCGGACCCGGCCTCAGCGGGCGGTGAAGTTGAGAGTCGATCAGCCGGGCCGCTCAGCTCGCAGCCATTATACGTTTCCATACATACCAATATATTGACTTTTTTCTTAGTTGATTATGATAAAAAAATTACCCCTTGACATATTAAGTAAATTGCTTTATTATTAATTATAAAACTAAGTAATAAACTTAATTTAGTCATCCTCCATCCTCCTTTAAGAAAGTGGGAGTGCTCCTAGATAGGGTAGCACTCCCGCTTGAATTTTTATTGTATACTCAAAATCCAGCCCCTCATAAAAATCTCTTGTATCTTAGCTCAGAATCTGGAGATGTTAGATCTTATTTTTTCGTAATATCCTAATCATCATCCACCAGATCAATTCTAAACTCTCCCCAGACAGGTCTATGGTCTGACACAGCAAGCCTAGCATATCTTTCCGGGTAATTGGTGGAATCCCCGCCAGGATCTTCAAACAACCCTTCGTCAAACCTATAAATCCCGTCACCGCCCGTGTATTCGCTTATGTGATTGTGACTAAACCATAGATTGTCAAAGAGATTAGTATCCCTCGTTGTCGTGGCACTTTGACGGCATTCTGATAAAGTCGCACACGAAATAATAGGTATTGTATTTTCTACTGACTTTAGGTTTACAAATGATGCATTGAATGGATTTATATAAAAACAGTTTGAGTTTCTTCAATAAGCCCCAGAGCTACCTCCGGTAATGGACTCTGGGGCTTTTTATTTGTTAGATTAAGTCTTAATATTATCTTTGATTTTTTTTTTTTACTAAAACCCCATTTTTTTAGCTGGAATGCAACTTGTTTTTCAGTCATCTCATGTGGTGGGCCAAAAAAAACTTTCTTCTTTTTATCATAATTATAAAAATGGCCAAGGTAGACATGGGCTAACTCATGTGCTACG
This sequence comes from Desulfobacterota bacterium AH_259_B03_O07, assembly GCA_027717645.1. Taxonomy (GTDB): domain Bacteria; phylum Desulfobacterota_D; class UBA1144; order Nemesobacterales; family CSP1-2; genus JALLOG01. Next base: position 4,333 of record JALLOG010000014.1, on the reverse strand, counting down.
AATTCTAGTGTTTGATCATTAAATATCTCTAAATATGGACTAAGGTATAAAATACTTTTTTTACCGTACCATATGGGAAAGACTTCTCCCATTCTTTCTTTCTCAGGTACGTACCACTGGACATTTTTTATGTTCTTTTTTAAGACATAATAATCAAATTCAGAAATTGAACTTAATACTTCTACAAGGGCTTTAAGCCTTTCACTTTTGTTTATTACTTTTGATTTAGGCTCATATTCAACAGGCCATAAGCCGTCTTTATAGAATATTTCAGGAGTTCTGACAAGCATTGTAAACCTCCCTTATCTTACTAACCTCAATAAATAATAAAATATATCCAAGTTTTTTCATTAAATAACTTAGTCTGGAAATTATCGATAAGACTCTATAAGGACATCTACAATTTTCAGATGAGTATGGGTTTTACTCAAACTCGATAACTAGCCTTTGCAACCACCAACTCATCCTAACTCGGAGAATATCATTGGCAATAGCTATAATTCTTGAGATATAATATAAAAAAGGTTTATGCATAAAATGGGATAAAAAAAATAAAGGAGGTTGTGATGAAAAGTATAAGAGAGGATGAAGTATGAAAAAATTCATTGCAATAGCTATCTTATTATCGTTTATTAATGTATCGGGATTTGGTCTGGTAGATGCATTTGCGGGGGTACCACCACCACCTGGAGGACCCTGTAGTGGAACTGAATGTGAACCAGGAGATGCAAATGCGGACGGTTTTGTAAATTTAGCTGACTTGGGCGTAATAATTAATATATTCAGAGGTAATCAGACAGGACCCGGCAATGGCGACTGTAATATGGATGGCTTTACGAACCTTGCTGACCTTGGGTGCGTCATAACTAATTTTAGAGGTCGAACACAACCACCAGATGGAAATGGTATTGGAACTGTATCTGGTGTGTTATCTGTGGGGGAGGGTAATGTATTAGACGGTGATACTAATGACCCAAATGATCCTTTTATAGATGACAATAATACTCTGGGTGGTCAAGTTGTTCCCTTGCCAGTAACCATAGGCGGCTTTGCGGGTTTACCTTCTGATGAGTTTGATGTTTATCGAGTAAATATACAAACCCCTACAACTATAATTCTTAGTGTAGGTGACCCTGTTCAGGGAGATTTAGATCTACTTTTCTCTGATACTGATGGAAATATAATTAAGCAGTCAATAGGGACTGGTTTCTTTGAAGTTATTGAGACAGATCCTGGCGAAGTGGGTGAGTTTTTAGTAGTTGTTGCTACTTTTGTTGGACAAAGCAATTACATCCTTTCTTTAGGGGTATCAACAGCAACTTCAACATCGGTATTAGCGCTTACAAGCGAACCTGGCTATCTCTCACCTTATTCAGAGTTCGTTACTAATGAGGTGATTGTCAAATTTAAGGATAGAGTAGACGAAACGAAGACTAGGTCATTGATTTCTTCTATTTCCAAAGATTTTGGGATGGTCCAAAAAGTTACATCTCCCTCTGGCCCTATTCTTATGGAACTAACAGATCTTGAGCAATCAAACTTTATGTTACGTAAACAAACCAGAATAGAGAATTTACCCTTCCGCTATAAAACTAAAGAGGAGGAGGAAAAAGCACGTACTTTGCAGGTGATAAAGGAGCTAAGGCGCGATCCGGAGATAGAATACGCAGAGCCTAACTACATAAGTCGTACAACTGTGGTTCCTAATGATGAATTCTTTAATTTCCAGTGGCATTACCCATTAATAAACCTGCCGCAGGCATGGAATATTACCAAAGGAAGCGATGATGTAATTGTAGCTGTTATTGATACAGGAGTGGTTTCAAACCATCCTGATTTATCTAGTCGGTTAGTCGGGGGATTTGACTTTATAACTGATCCCTCAAGAGCCAGAGATGGGGATGGAATAGATCCAGACCCATTTGATGTTGGTGATTTAGGGAGCGGCACTAGCAGTTCTTTCCATGGGACACATGGAGCGGGAACCGTTGGAGCTACTACAAATAATGGCATAGGTGTCTCCGGTGTTACTTGGAATGCTAAAATTATGCCTCTAAGGGTACTGGGACAAGGTGGAGGAACTGATTTTGATATCTCACAAGCTATACTTTATGCAGCAGGATTACAGAATGTATCCGGAACTGTTCCACCAATACCGGCCGACATAATAAACATGAGCCTGGGTCCCAGAAACGAGGATTGCCAACAATTAGGTCCACCAAGCACGACACGTGCTAATGCGATAAATAGCGCACTGAGTGCCGGTGTTATTGTTATAGTTTCTGCTGGAAATGATAACTGTCCTGTTCCAACTCCAATGACTACTATCGACGGAGTCATAACAGTTAGCGCTGTTGATATTCTTAAAGAAAAGGCTCCATATTCTAACTTTGGTTCAACGGTTGATGTTGCTGCCCCTGGGGGTAATACATTAGTGGATATAAATGGCGATGGTTTCGTTGATGGTGTTCTTAGTACCCGAGCAGATGATAGTAGCTCCCCTACTACACCAGTTTATACATTTTTTCAAGGTACATCAATGGCGGCTCCTCATGTTGCAGGTGTAGTTGCTTTAATGCTATCAGTGAATCCAAATTTAACTCCAAACGACATAAATTTGCTCCTTTCTAGCGCTCATCCTGATCCAAACGCAGGACCTATAACTCAGGATCTTGGCAATCCAGGACGTGATGATTTTTTTGGCCATGGTCTCATAGATGCATTTCAAGCTGTAAATGTGGCTAGAAATATAGCCGGGGGAGGTGGTGGCACGGAACCTCCTGGTGGCACTCCAGTGCTTGCGGTTTCTCCCCAGAGTTTAAACTTCGGCTCTACCACAACCTCTTTGCAACTGACCATAAGTAACCCTGGTACAGCACTGCTCACTGTTACCAGCATATCTGACGATGCACCATGGCTATTTGTTGACGACACAAATTTTCCTATTCTCACAGTTACTGTTAATAGGTCGGGATTAACTGATGGAACTTTTTTTGGAAATATATTCATAACTTCGGATGGAGGAGATAAAACAGTGCCTGTGTTCATGCAAGTCCAATCAGTAGCTGTTCGGGGTGATATAGGCACTGTTTTTGTCCTCGTTATAGACCCGGACACGCTTGGTACGATTGAGCAAGCAGTAACAAATGTCTCTTCAGACTATGCTTATGAGACACCGGAGGTACCAGCAGGCAGTTACTTTGTTATAGCCGGCACCGACAGGAACAACGATGGCTTTATCTGCGATAATGCCGAAGCCTGCGGAATTTTTCCTCTCATTGATAGCCCAGCTTTAGTTGATGTGAATGGAGATCTATCGAACATAGATTTCCCTGTATCTTATGATTTCTTTGCTGCGGCTACTGCTCAAGCCACAGGATTTACATCTGAAACATTTTCTGGATTTAGAAGACTGGATTTTTAGAATTAAATCATGAACTTGAACAACTTGAGAATAAAAGTCGCTAACGCATTTTGAGATTCAATTGACAAGAAGAAATGAAATTATTCAATATTGGTCTTTTCCTAACACAAAACTTGATTTGCATCTGTTTAGTGTGTTCTCAGTTTGGCTGCGTCGAATCAGCACATCAATTAGACTTAAAACTCATTGAAAGTGGAGCATTTTCAGGTATTACAAATGGGGATTTACAGTTTATGGTAATCTCGGAAAAGGATAAATTCACTGAGGTATATAGCAAGATCCGTTCTTTAGAACTTCCAAGACCGCCTATCCCGGAAATAAATTTTGATAAATATCGTGTTTTAGTCGCTCTAATGGGACAAAAGTCTACAGCGGGATACGGTATATCTTTTGATAATTTAGTTTTACAAAGGGATAACGAGATTGAGATAAAAGTCATATTCAATCTACCACCCCCGGATTCGGTTTTAGCCACAGTAGTGACTAGACCTTATGTGATAGCTTCAATCGGAAAAGGCAGTTATGAAAGGGTTAAATTTGTAAATGAGGAGGGGGAAATACTTAACCTATTGGATGTTAGATGATGATACCTATCTAGTGTGTAAAGTATTCAAATAGGTAGGGTTTGCTATGGAAGATAGAAGAAAAGGTTTTCAAAGATGGGCAATCATTCCCAAACATGACGGTGGTTATATGAAGTTTTTGAGTTTGTTGATGGCGTTTCTTTTACTTTCCAATCCTATACTAACTGCATTAGGATTAGGAAGTATCGAAGGATATGGGCAGGATGGAATACCGTGTGATGCAAACGGCAGTGGCACAATAACGGCAGCGGATGTTACAGCTCTTATTAACCCATTTTATGCATTAACCTCTTCTGTTCCCCCAATATAAAAATAATAAGCTCCT
>JALLOG010000149.1 GCA_027717645.1 Desulfobacterota bacterium AH_259_B03_O07 | reverse complement strand
CATCAGTTCTAAGAACTGTCAAGTTATTTACTTTTTTATGGACGTCCCTATTGTCTACTATTGTCTAAATAACCATTGCGGCTAATTCTTCCCCATAATATTAGTTTTTCGACTTCAGTTACTAACAAATTCACTGACAAGGGGCAAACCAAGAAATAACCTACATTCGTAAATCGCTGAGATTATTGGTCGGGGCGAGAGGACTTGAACCTCCGACCTCAGCGTCCCAAACGCCGCGCGCTTCCAGCTGCGCCACGCCCCGACGGCAAGAAAAAAAAGATTATACACATGATTGGTAAAACCACAAGTGCATGTTCACGAGAAGTAGCTGGTACCAATATATCAATTTGAAACAAATTATTATTTGATTAGTTTATTATTAATAGATACAATTATGCGATTGGGTTTGCGTTAAAAATACGTGAAATAATGCCATAAAGAGTTATTAGTCATCTATAAAACCAAAAGATTTATGAATTCATTTTATATTAATATCCATCAAAAATTTAAATATTCGAAAAAAACCAAACAAGGAGGTATTAGAGATATGGTAAGAAGTGTATTGGGTATTATATCGTTGTCGCTAATTTTAGCGTTTGTAATAGCCCTGGCGAAGCCCGTTTTTGCCCAAGAGGGCGAGATGCAATCCATCGAAGGCACAGTATTCTGTGTTGAGGTAGATGAAACGGGAAACATGGTTACAAAGAAAGATGTAACTATGTGCAAAGGGACCCTTATGGCGATAGGAGCCGATGGAAAATCCTACGCTATTTCTGGAACAGCCGAGCAGGCGAAGCAGATGATGAAAACTGGTAAGAAACAGACTGTAAGCGGCATCATCTCAGGGCATGAAAGGGGTTGGATTCTTGCCGCAGCCTCGGCCGAACATCCACAAGCAGCGGCTTCGGGAGATGAAGTAAAAGTTACAGGAACGATTGTTTGCTTGCTGCCTAATTACCAAGACCTCGGTTTCAAGCAGGTCGTAGCAACTGGACCATGTAACGAAATTGAACCACATGCTCATGTAGTTCGTACCAAGGATGGTCAAGTATACGCACTTTATGGATCAGAGGAATCAATTAAGAAGATCGAATCAATGTCCGATAAGAGGGATGAAGTAGAGCTACAGGGCAAGGTTCAGGGAGAACAGGGCGCCTGGGTGCTTTTTGTAAATTAAGTCCTTTTTTCGCTAATAATGAATTAATAGGGGAGAATATACTTAATGATTTCTCCCCTATTTACATCACCTTTATTATAAGCGTTTAGTCATATATAGGAAGGCCACTTGGAACCTTATCCGGCGTTTCACTGCCCAGTCCCAAGGCACGTGGATCCGTAAAAGAATACAAAAAATCCATAAGATCTGAAAACTCTTGGTCATTTAAATTAGTAGGGGCTGCTACAATGTGATCAAGATTATTGTAAACCCACGCTCCAATTAGGTCCTTATTGTGCACCATTTCTTGTAATCTTAGGATCTAATTGATTGGCGTCGTATTTTTCCAGGGACTTCTTGGGATCGAGGTGATGCCTTACCGCAGCCTCGAGAGTTGTATATGCACCAGAGTGCATCCACGGACCGGTAAGTGCAACATTTCTCAGGGGAGGTGTACGGAACTTGAAATTATCCTGAGGCTTATCAGTTATGCGTCCCCGTCCAAGATCAAGTGGGGCCTTTTTGCCAACACCCGGCCCAATTTGTGGGGCAGCAATGTTATGATAACCCATGTCTGACAAGAGTCCTCCGGAATGACACTCGTAACACCTGGCCTTTCCATAGAAAAGTAAAGCGCCACGTTTCTGCGCCTTGCTCATTGAATTGTTGTCTCCGGCTAGATACCGATCAAACGGAGATTTTGTATGCGTCCAGGTATCAATCTCCCACGCAGCGATTGCATTTACAGCATGTTGAATTCCAAGCTGTTCGAGAGGGACATCAGGATAAGCAGCTTTAAAGAGTTCAATGTATTCGGGAATTCCACCCTCACCTGGAGGATCACCAACAAGCCTAGCCAAATTAGCATGCCATATTGCCTTAAAATCATCATCTGGAATTTTAGCTAACTCATTGGGAGTGCCATCAATAGCTCTGGTGTCATCTTCTCTTCCTCTCATCGATTGCCTGGAGGCTAACTCAAATAAATGTTGTGCCGCAAGAGGACCATCTAAATCAGGCGGCAACCGGACTCCTGCGAATGTATCCAGACCATCATCGATCGATGAGACACTCCCGTCCCAATTCAGAGCTACAAAGCCAGGAAGTCCTCTGCTGAAAACCTCTGTAGCATTTCGTGGATTAAAGACGCGTCCCTCACCGAGCACTCGAGTGGGACCCAAACCCTTTCCTCCAACTCCAATGGATAGAGAAATTGCATCACCGGCATGTAGGACTGGGTGATGGCAAGTCGCACAGGAAATATCCTTTTTTCCGCTCAAGATTTTGTCAAACATAAGCTTCTGTCCCAACTCAACCACCTTGGAATCATGAGGCTTTGCTGGTTTCAAAACTTCAACTTTTGCAGATTTGAGAGTATGTCTCAGGGTTTTATCTATAATATCACCACTATCTCTTCTACAAGCCACTATTATCAATAAAAATGAACCAACTATTATTAGTAATCTCATGTAATAACTCCTGAAAAATTTGTATTACTTTTTCAACGGCCAGCTCACCGCTCCGCCATTTTTTTAGGTTACAAAACATAGGGACCATTATTTGTTTGTTCTCGAGATAACTCATGGGAATCAAGTACTCCTTCAGGAGTTTTGAAAACGCTCGCAGGATCAAGCAAAGCCTTATCTAAATCAACCATGAATAGCCTCCCTGTTATTAAAATCAAATTCTAAAAAAGTTTAAGACACAGGTTATAATAATACAAACCTAGACAACTATTTAACTTGACACTATTTACTAAGAATCTCTGACATATTCTTCGTACTGTAGTTCTGGATGACCACGAGGTATTCCGACACGGAACCAAATAAATGGAAAGATTGGATTCGGTAACCAATATAGCCAGCCTAAATTTTTTATCTCAGTACTATCACCTAGCTTTAAATCCATCCAAACATATAGAAACTTATATGGACAAAATCCAGGAATGTAGTTTGGTCTGAATCCATCCGTTTGTAAAAATTTTTTTCTTATATAAAGGTTACCCTCAAACGGGGTAATACCCCATCCAATGGGGCCATCTGCTATACTGGCTCCAGTTGTTTTATGTGTAATTCGGATGAACTTCTTTGCCATCATCTATAGCGTACTCAATTTATTTAGCCAAAAGGATTTTTTGAATCACTGCTACGACTAATCAAATCGAAATAAATTTAGACAAAATAGATAAAGAATTGAAAAAAGCAATTTAATCCTCATTATTTATAACTTCTATTGAATTCATAGCTGCTGGTTCTATCAATTTAATCCATTTAGAATACATTTTTGCTGAAGGGTGCAGACCATCAGCAGCAATCAGTGTCGAATCTTCACCTGCCAATCTTGATATTTCTGTGACATTAACATACTCGACGCCCTTATTTGCCGCAATGTTTTTATTGATCTCATTAAATCCATCAATCTCGGCTTTGATTTTCGCAGGAAAAGATTGCTTGCCAAACTGAGTAACGCCGTAATCAGGTATCGAAATAACGATCACTCGCTTGGGGTTTCCTCCCGCTAACTGGATTGCTTTCAGAATCAGTTTCTCGAAACCAATTGCGTAACTATTCTCACTCGAACCCTGAAACTGATCATTAACACCAATCAGCAACGTAACTAACTCATATTTTTCTTCTAAACTAAAATTGGAAATTGCTCTCAAAAGGTCATTAGTTGTCCAACCTGTTGCCGCTAATATATGTAGCACTTGAACATTTATTTTCTTTTCTTTTAGTAAGTTAGAAAGTTGTGTGGGCCAATTTTCATTCTTGCTTATACCTTCACCTATGGTATAGGAATCGCCAAGTGCGAGAAATTTTATACTTTTCAAATTTTTTGGATAATGTTTATCAACTTTTGTTGCATTTGGTTGAGATAAACTTTTGAATGATCGGGTAAGAAAACTGAGTATTAAAAACATACTTAATATGATCAGAATCTGTTGCATGATTGAACTTTAAAATGCAACGTGGCGTATCATTGAGCAATGAAATTAATAACTTAAGTTATGTTTACTTTTAAAGTAAGTTAAGTCTACTTATCGCCCTTAAATCTTGAAATGATATCCCTTATTTTTTCACTTGCTGAAAGGGACAAACCAAGGCTTTTCACCTCAGCCTCGAAACCTCGGAGCGTACCATATCCAGAGACATAGCCGTTGACCTTTGCTGCTGATGTCGAGTGTATGAAATCTTCTTCGTCGGGATAGATTGAAATGTAATCGCTGATCAGTTCAGGATACTGTTTAAGGTTATATTTCTGATGATACCCTTCGGCCAAATAAAACTTCGAAAAGGGCATTATTTCTGTATGTATGGTTTTCTGGGTATCTCTTGACCTATTCCTCAGCGTTTCAATAGCAAACTGTTCCTGTTGATCATTATGGTGGAAGATTGCCGACATGTATTGCCTCAACCATCCAGGTGTATGAGGATTGTGACTTTTCCAAAAAATGTTCAATAATTTTTCATAATAAATTACTCCGGGATCATAATCTATCTGGATTGTCTCTATATGATCACCGATGTTGTAATATGTTGGATTAGCTGTCTGTCCCCCCGCATATCCTACACGAGTACGAACAACACCAGGTGTGCTTCCAAAAAGAGCATCGGGTCCCCAGAAACAACCCATAGAAAAAGTAGCTGTTTCAGTTTTACTAGGAACAGAAGAGTCGATTGGTGGTATCTTTACCCTTTTTTCATCAATACTTTCTTTTGTCAAAGTCATTTTATACTTTCCGGAGTTCAGTTTCACCCCTTGGGAGGCACCATTGTCAGTTTTCCTTTTCCCCCATCAGCGTCTATACACTGCCCTTCATATCTACCGTCATTCTGTAAGTTTAATGAGCAACCAATTTGTAAACCCGGATCCCATGAAAATACTAGTTTGCCCTTTTCCAACTGTATATCCTGCAAAGGGAAATTGCCCATTGCAGCCGAAATCAGTGTAATACTAAGTGAGTCTCCAATAATTTTTACGTCGTACCTTACGTCTGAAGTTTCACCATTTGGAGGTGTCATTGTACCCGTCCATGTCCCTACTTTAATTGACTGTGCAAAAGGGATTGATGAAAAAAATAATAATACTGAAATAGCAATTACGAAAATTCGAAAAAGTTTCATTTTCGGTCTCCCTAGTGCCTCTTTATCTAAATCATGTTTTTATCAATAATCACTAGATTTTTATGATAAACGTCAGTTATAAGATCATATATTGTAAATCGCGTTAGTTATTATTACTGATATTAACATTAATTAAACCCCTTAAAAAATAGAAGATTCCAACACAAAGATATCACCTATAAACTTAACCCCTATAATTATTCGACAAGAAAAATTCCTTAATAAAAGAAAGATATTAGCAAATTGTTTATATATTTTATTGCGGATGGATACGCGATTCAATTTATAATATAATAGTATTTTGTGAATTTAGGTAATCTATCACTGCTGTCCAAAACAGACTGGATTTCAATATTGAACCTTTATAAATAAAGGATTTTAGACAAGTAAATACTCATTTTCAAAATCAGGTCCCCTCTTTGTATTGTGATCTATCTTCAAAATGCTGTCCAATTAATCCCACTTTATCGATAGTTGTTCCACATCCGGCACAATCGCAGGTGTTTCAAATGGATCGTCTATCCATTCCCATAAGTCCCTGTATGTAAATAGATTATACCTAAGCATTGCCACAAGGTTTGAGAGTGACCACCCAAACCTTGAACGAAACTTTAAGTACTTCAATATCAATATAGCTATCAATGCTGTCCAAATCTGAGTCATAAGAGCATTAGGCGATGTTCCCACAAATGTCTTTATCCTAAGGTTCTGTTTTATTACCTTGAAAAATATCTCTATCTGCCACCTGTCCTTGTATATCGATGCTATTGTAGTTGCCCCAAATTCCAGATGGTTTGTAAGTAATACTATAACTTCTCCGCTCTTCTCGTCCCACACCTCCACTCTCCTTAGCTCCTGGGGACAATCCATCCTTGCATAATATCCCTCTAGCCCTATTATCTGATCCCTTAATATTTTCCTCCCCTTTGGTATAGGATTATCCCTCTCAACAACGTACACTGCATTGTCCTTCTGCTTCGTTACAAAATAAACCCCCTCTTCAGTCCACTTCCCAAAAAGGCCATAGTCTGTATAACCCATGTCTATCGCTACTATTGAACCCTTAGGAAATGAAAGCCCCCTGGCTATGTTTACCTCATGCACTCTACCCTCTGTTACATTGGCAAATACCGGAAGATACCCCTCATGGTCTAACAGCAAGTGCAGCTTTACTGCACCCTTCGTCCTCCTGAACCTTGCCCAATCAAATAAACTGGCACAGAGCTCTATCACCGTTGCATCCAGACTGAATAACTTGTTCTTAAACCGAAA
>JALLOG010000148.1 GCA_027717645.1 Desulfobacterota bacterium AH_259_B03_O07 | reverse complement strand
GCTGTAGGAATTGATTTAATAAATCCTAATTTTTTGCTAGCCCTTGATTTTTGTTACCCGTTTCATGCTGAGTTTATCGAAGTATGTATCAAGACAAAGTAAAATAATTTAAAATTTACAAATTCTGCTCCCGAATTATTACGTAACATCTACAGCAGTGACAGGACATAGGAGACCTTGTAGCAAGCGACAGGAAATTCGCTCGTTAAAGACAAGGGATAAAAGAATATGATTGACATTCATTGTCACCTTCTGCCTAATATTGATGACGGGCCCCGTACATGGCAGGAGAGCATAGAACTAGCAGGTATGTTATCAGAGGAGGGAGTAGAAATAGCAATTACCACTCCACATTGGATCAAGGGTAGTGAATGGGAACCCGAATCCAACAGGGTAGAAGAAATGGTATGTGAATTGAATGAAAGACTCGCGAAAGAAAATATTGCTTTAAAAGTTCTTCCCGGGATGGAGGTCGGTATCACCGAAAATCTCTTAGAACTGGTAAAAAATGGAAGTGTTTTGACACTCGCCGAAGGCTCTTTCCTCTTACTAGAAACCCCTTTTATGTCTATTCCCTATGGAATTGAGGAAATTATATACACTTTAAAGGCCTCAGGCATAGATCCAATACTTGCCCATCCTGAAAGATGTCGCGAAGTCCACTCGAATCCTAAACGTTTGAAAGAAATGATTGATCTCGGGGCGTTAATCCAAGTTACGACTTCAAGCTTTTTAGGATACTTCGGTAATGAAGCCAAGGAATGTGCCACCAATCTTGCCAGGTGTGGACTCGTTCATTTTTTTGCATCTGATGCACATTCACCAAACAACCGACCTCCTATTATTAAGAAGGCGATATCGCTACTCGATAGACTATTAGGTGATGATGGGACCAGACTCATCAAAGAAACCGCTACCCAGATTATCCCACATGACTCAAATATCACTCTAGAATAAAAAGAAACAAAGGGTCGCGTCTTGACGGGCTATTGCCCAAATCCCGATAAAAAATAACACAAAAAGACTCAAAAGTGGTTCGGATGCTGAGCCTTACGAAGAAAAATCCGCAAATCAAAGCCATACCCCTTCAAGGGAGGCTTTATGTGAATTGGGAGCTTATGTCGGCCAAGAAGGTCTAAAGAAGGCTAAGCCATTCCAGATATTTTGGTGAAGACCATCTATTCCCGACTACTTGAGCGAAGTAGTACGGAAAATTCCAACATCAGGAGGGAACACCATCCAATGATGGGCAGACCTAGTCCACACGTGCCTGTCGATGTGGACCCAATCAGGGTCGTCCAACGTTCCGCCAGCAATCCCTCTATTACCAGGTGCGAATTCAGCCGTCCAAGTTACGGATGTGCCACAATTGTCACAGAACTCGGTTTTTACCCAGCGGGCGCTCTCGTCGGAGCGGTATTTGTAAGGCTTCAGTGAGCCGCTTGTGAATTCGACTTTCGTATCTTCAAAATAGACGGAAATACCAAAGGCGCTGCCGGTTCGACGTTGACATAACTTACAATGGCAAGCTGCAGCCAGAACGGGATCACCTGTTACTCGGTACCGAACCGAGCCACAAAGACACCCACCTTCATGTGTTTCAGCCATATACCCAACTCCATACTGCCGTTCGCGCCTAACGTTTAGCTCATCGGCGCCGTTAGGCGTCCGCGACAACGCTTCGTTTGCTAATTTTCTGGCAATGATTCACTTATCAAAATCCATTTCGTTGGTCATATATTTTAGGATGCTCATTACTAGCTAACTATTAACCCATTTTATGCATTAACCTCTTCTGTTCCCAGAATATAAAAATGATCAGCACTTGTCAACAAAAACATCCCCTCTAACCGCTGATTTCCTTGAAAACAAACCTTTTTTCCTTCAACCATAGCATTAAATTCAACTCGTTCCTACTGTTTTCTTGTTAATTAACAAACCTTACCTTTAAAGGCTCCTACTTGTCTTCCTTTTAACTTCTCATTCAATTTCCTCCTTGTTATGTAACCCAAGCTAAACTCTATTGTTCATTTATGCTGTCTTATAACCGTAAGTATCTATAAATTGAAGGAAAGAGGGGATATATCCCAATCATTGCTTTCATCTTAACGCATAATATGGGATAATAAAAACAAGAAGATTAATGCATAAAATGGGATTAACTGGTAGCTCACCAGTCTTGCTGGTGTGCAGTTACTAGCTCTTATAAGTTCTTAACACAAGTGTGCTATTCTATTAATTAGAAAGATCATTGAAACTTTTTTCTACGTATTAAGTTTTTAGTATCAAATATACTTTTACGGAGGTATTACGAATGAAACGATTTATGATCTTGTCCTTTGTTCCAATTTTTCTTTTGGCTTATAATTCCTACGGTCAACATCATGGAAAAGGCCATGGTCGATGGCATTGGTGGGAAGATTCATCTGTTGTAGAAGAACTTAAACTCAATGATGAACAGCTCTCCAAAATAGAAGATATTTATTCAAAATATAAACCACAGTTAAAAGAACTTGGTTCAGTTGTAGATCAAAGATGGACTGCTTTTAGAGACATTAAGGGAAATCCCGAATCTACAAAAGAAGATATTACAAAGTCATTTGATGAATTATGGGATGCCAAGTATAAAAAGATGAAGGTTGGATTAGAGATGAAACTCGAAATGAGAGATGTGCTAAATCCAGATCAATTATCGAAACTGAACGAAATTAAAAAACAGCATAAAGATAAAATGATGAAAAAGCATCGCAAGCCATAGATTTGTGATATTCAATTAGGGCGTCCCTGAAAATCGGAATGCCCTTAATCTTTTTAACTAGCAAATTCCCTGTAGCTTTTTACAGAGTTATCGATGAGCCATTGCGAAGGACTGAAGCAAACTCTCTTTTTGGATTGCTACAAACCTATTCTTTTCAAGAAGACAAATGAGAAACAAAGTAGAAATGTATTTTTTTCTTTTCATCTTTCCATACCCTGCAGCTTGCTGTAGGGTTATTGATTTAGAAATATTAATTTAGGGCATTACGTGTTTCACGGACTAAAATTTACTAAAATTGCCACTAATTTCTCTACAAAATTATCTGTACTCAAATGCCTTTGGTTGAACTGGCCTGCCCCCACCAACTCATGCCAACTCGTAGTATATCTATTTACAGGAGCTACGATTATTGAGTTATAATAAGGATTAAAACGTTTATATACAAAATGGAGGGAAAAATGAGAAATTTAAGTTTGGTATTGGCTTCAATCATTGTTTTAGTAATATGCCCATCATTGATCCACGCTACCGAAAATATTTGGCATGTTAAGGCATTTCAGTCGGATGGCAAGAGCTTAGACATCAAAGCCTTTGACAAAAAAGGAACGGTTTTTGATGTCAAGGCAATACAAGAAGGTGGCAATCTATGGGTAATAGACATTAAAGCCTTCGTTGGTGGAAAGAAGGTTCCGGTTAAGATCCTAGTGAGTGATGAAAAGTACGCACCAGTTAAAGCTATTGGTGGGGATGGTACTATTTTTGACATTAAGGCTATTGCACCTAACGGGGATAAGCTGGACGTAAAGGGTGTTGAGCGTTCCGGAAATATTTATGCAATCAAAGCTATTGGGCCAAAGGGGGAGCTCTATGGTGTTAAGGCAATTTCACCGAAGGGCAAAGTTTATGATATAAAGGGGGTAAAGATGACCGATGAGGAAGTGGCAGCTAAGATCAATGGGGTCCCTGTACACGGTCATGTTAAGGCTCTTCCACCAGTGCATGGATCAGCAAATTGATCCGCAATTATACTGCGTGAAGCGTCCACATATATTCTCCACCTATTGTTAAAAATATAACCCAAAGTGGAAAATAGGGTTAAATTTAAGTAGAAACAGTTTAAGTTTCTTAAATATGCCCCAGAGCTACCTCCGGTAATGGACTCTGGGGCTTTTTATTGCTCACCAAAACCAACTCATCCCAAATCGTAGTATTTCTAGGTGAGAGTTAAGACCTACACATTCTCCAGGGTGTATGAACCCCTAAAAAGCATATTTTAAGGAGGCAATATATTACTAATGTACTGAACGAGTACACCTTCCTGCTCCCCCGTTCGAGCTTTACTAAGGAAGCATAAGAAAGGGCTTTATGGCTTAACAACACCCACACACACAATTCCCCCCGAGTTAACATTGTATTCCTTTCCGGAAAAAAATCGGATGAATATGGAGAAACGCTTGTTTGATTACTATTATGGGATTAGATCATTGACCTTTAGTGGTTGAATTCAATTGCTTTTGGCGATGTATCATCGGGTTTTTTAACTCGTAATTCTTTGTACATGCATTAAAAAAAATGCACGAGAGGATTATTGAAATTTTAAACAGACTTAGTCTATTAATTACATAATTGCTATTTCCAATACCGAGGCTGCTGAAAACTTCCTATTATATTTGAGCATATACAGCTGATCTATTATGAAAAGAAATCGATAATTTTACAATCTTACTATTACTTTTTTAGTTAGAATTGGTGTCATGCGTGTAAAAGCTAGATATTTCGAGGACATGATCATTAAAAGTATTTGTTTTATTGATCTTATTTTTTTTATAACTTCTTTGTCTTGATACAAAGAAGCAAAAATCAAGGCTGCCCAAAAATTTAGCTAAAAATCATACTCTCCGACTAAAAAATTTGAATTCAACCCCAACCCACAAATTTTTTTTAACGTCTTCGTTTCTAATTTTTTTAACGCAATTTTTGGAAGGCCAGTTAAATCGTTTTTATTGAAAAAGGTTTGATGGAGACAAAGATATGAATGACATCGTAAAAATTTTTGTTCACGAAACATATACCACAATAGGTAAATGTTGGGAAAGTCGTCGTTATCGTTGGTTTACAATACCAAATATAATGAATTTAATACATTAGCTGTCTATAATATTAAAAGAGATTTCCTGGTTTGTACCTGTACAAGGGTAGATTCACTAATTTAAATGAGATTATCATTCAAATTATAACAATCGCCGAATAAAAAGCACCCTGAGGCCGGCACTAGGTGCAGCCTCAGGGCAAATAGGTGGAGAGGATAGGATGGACTATGCCTTCTTTATATGCAAGATATATACCACTTACAACAAAATTCGATTATTTAATCGTTAAAGGAAGTTATAGTTTCATAACTGTATTGAAGCATTGCCCTGTGCGAATATACACTGTGTGTGCTGTGTCAACTTACACAAGATTAACCGGCGCTAAATTAGTCATGCTTTATACATATCATTTTATATATCAGGGTCGGTTTATCCAGGAAAAACATTGCATTTCTAACTTGAGGATTCCCGCTAGATTGCTGCACAGAGCTTCACTAAAATACCGGGTGTATCTTCAGTCAAAATAAAGATGTTATGTTAATTTTCTGGTCTGAAAAAAGAGCCCCAGGCTCTTACCTATCCTGGAGGAGGTGGCAACCAGTAGTAGGTTTAATTGCCTAGGGCTCGGGGTTACAAAAACGTTATAATTTAAAGTATAGCTTTTTTTCCTTAATGGTGATATTTTAATTAAATATTATCAGTATTACCAATCTTACTCAGGATCATTTCTGGAAATTAGAGAATGTGATGATAATAAAAATGGACGGATAACATTTTGTTTAAATATTTAGTTAGAATTATACTAGATCAGCATTGGGTGTTCATTCGCTTATATGAGCAACATGTTAACTCCTTAAATTTATTAATGAGTTGGGGTAGTTAATGGCAAAAAATGTATTAATTGTGATTCTATTGATTTTATTGGGAATTACTTCCTACCTCCTCCTTGAGAAAGAAGATTCAATTCTCAGGCTCTGGGCGCAAAAATATTCTAATTATGGATCTGAAGATGAAGTCCTAGTTGGTGTAGAGAAATTAGGGCCGAAAGCAACACCAGAGTTGAACACCGATCCTAGCATAGGGCTTACTATTGAGAATATGAAAGACGATGATCCTGAGGCAGATGAACCGGAGATACATCTAAAATATAAACTTATTCGACCTTCTAAATTCGATCTATTCGATGCAGAAGGAAATTTGGTTGTTGTGATCGATCTTAAGAGCGGTGGGGCTATTTTTGGTTCAAGCTACTCGCCGGATGAGGCCTCAATTCAATTCTGGAAATCAATAGCTGAAAAGTATCCAGAAGTTTGTATCACTAATGAATAAGATGAATGATAATTAACAACTAACAATGCCTTTAAGCTTTAGGTTAATGTCGTTTATTGACCAGTTCTCAAATACTTTAGGCGATCACATTTATAATATACACGGTTGAATAATTGGAGGCACCAAGCTGCATAGGATATTCGAAAAGCTGCTCTGGCTATTTAAAGAGGTATATTAAGTTTTATTTAGATATTTCTTCTCTTCTGCTTTTACGAAAGATAAATAATGTTTCAAATTCCATTGATTTAAAACACCAAAGACAGCTTACTTATATACACCTATACTTCTCCGATCACCCAAGTAATCAATTTGGAATAAGGCAAAAATCGATTCTCTGGTTTCCGACCTTTTCAAAGAAATTATTTTTGAAGCTGATCAATAAAATGGATTATGTCCCGTTTTTAGTTGGTTAACATAGGAGGAGGCAAAACACATTTAAGC
>JALLOG010000147.1 GCA_027717645.1 Desulfobacterota bacterium AH_259_B03_O07 | reverse complement strand
AGTGGATGAGGATTCATCAATTCAGGATTCTGTATCGGATAAGGCAGCACTCATGCGCAGAATAAGAGAGGCTTTAACACTTCTTACTCCCAGGGAAGAGGAGATAATCAGGTTGAGATTTGGAATAGATCAAAGGGGTACAAACTCGCTAGATGAGATTGGAGGGAAGTTTGATCTTACACGTGAGCGAATAAGACAGATTGAAAAAGCGGCTCTCGAGAAGCTTGCAGATTCCCAGATGGGGGAGGACCTCAAGAGTTTTCTCAAAATGGAATAGAATGAGAGGGAATGTTATTTTGAGTATATTTTCAAATTAGGTTACTGTAGTCAGGCTTATCAAACGTATATATAGAGTTGGGTCTGCCCACCGTTATAGCAAAGGTTTTTCTATTTCTGTTTCTTTTGAATTCTTACAGAAATTAAGGAGGGTTATATTTTGAAAGCATTAATATTGGCAGCTGGACAGGGAACAAGACAAAAAAATAATGGTGCAACCAAACCATTAATTCATTTATTTGGACTAAGCCTTATTGAAAGGGTTATTTTGACAGTTAAAAGATCAGGCATTAAAGAATTTCAGATTGTTGTTGGTTATAATCATGAAAAGATCCGAGAGCATTTAGGAAATGGGCTCAAATTTGGGATTGAAATAGATTACATTTTTAATGATGAGTGGAAAGGAGACAATGGCTTATCAGTTCTTAAAGCAAGAAGCTTCATACATGAACCTTTTATCCTATTAATGGCTGACCATCTGTTTGATGATAAAATCCTGAGTGAGCTTCGAGAAATAACTTTAGAAAAGGATGAATGTGTTCTATGTGTTGATCGAAACCGACATAAATATTTAGATATAGAAGATGCCACAAAAGTCATCATAGAAAATGGTATGATCAAAGATATTGGAAAACAACCTAACCATTATAATGGAATTGATACGGGTATCTTTCTATGCACGCCTTCTATTTTCGATGCACTTGAAGAAAGTGTTTGTAACGGAAACGAGAGTCTTTCTGGTGGAATCAGGGTTTTAGCAAAACATGGTAAGATGAAAGCGTTTGATATATATGACAAATACTGGATTGACATTGACAATGATAACGCTTTAAAAAACGCCGAGTCTTTGTTGATTGAACAATTAAAGAAAAATACAGACGGTCCTATTTCTAAGATATTTAATAGGCCCATTTCAATCAGAATTTCTAAATTGCTTCTAAAAACAGGTATAACCCCAAACCAAATTTCATTACTGACTTTTATTATTGGAATTTTCGCTTCTTTATTCTTTTATGTCGGAGAGTATCTCTATTTAGTCGTGGGTGGAATTTTGGTTCAGGTCTCCTCCATTATTGATGGTTGTGATGGGGAAATTGCACGATTGAAACTTGAGGAGACCAAATATGGTGGTTGGTTTGATGCTGTTTTGGATAGATATGCAGATGCTCTAATTATCTTTGGGATGGTGCTTGGTCATTGGACCTTGCATAACGATATTACTATTTGGACTATCGGTTTTATGGCTCTGATGGGTAGCTTTTTGAACAGTTATACTGCTGGTAAATATGATGCAATGTTTAGGAAGAATATAAAAGATGTAAATCGAATAAGAATAGGGAGAGATGTTCGGCTATTTCTAATTTTTATAGGTGCATTGAGTAATCAAATTCTTATTACATTGGCAATTATAGCCATCATAACTAATTTTGAATCTATCAGAAGGTTGATAGTGTTGAAACATGAGTATGTTTAAAAAGATTGAATCAGAAATTGAAATAATTATTTCTAAATCTGAAGTTCCAGAAGATCCAATACATTCTAAAAATACAAAACGATGGGTTCTAAAACTAAAACCAGAAGCAGATATTGCGCTTCAATTAGCAGCCCTGGGACACGATATAGAAAGAAGCGTTACAGTAAAGAAAATAAAGCGAGAGAACTATACAGATTACAACGAGTTTAAAAAAGCTCATTCCCAGAACAGTGCAAAGGTAATGAATGAAATTTTGTCAAGATATAACATAAACCCAACGATTATTGATAAAGTAACTAATTTAGTTATCTGTCACGAATTCGGAGGGAATCCAGAAGCAAATATCTTAAAGGATGCAGATAGCATTTCATACTTTGATGTCAATTTGCCATTCTATTTTCATAGAAATTCGGAGAAAGAAACTACCTTTAGAATATTATGGGGATATAAAAGATTATCGAGACATGGCAAATGTATTGTTAGAAATTTCAGATACGATAATGTAGAACTGCAATCACTTTTTCAAAGGGTTGTCTTGGTAAAGTCAAATGTTGCATAAATGACACTTCTTTTATTATTATAAATCTGAATATTAATAATTTGGTAGAAATTCACATATTGTTGTTCTTTTCTCAATATAGGCAATAAACACGTCAGCATGCGCATCCTACTGTAAGAGATGCTTTCACTAGAGTAGGAATTGATAGGAGTAGGGCTCATCCACATGTCTTTCATTATTTCATTGGTCGTAAAAGCATTTCTTCATAGAGTCTCACTTTTTCATATTTCTTTACCGTTAATTTCGTGAATGACTATTTTAGTAATAGACCACTTTTCTCCTTCTTTATCTACATAAAAATCTAGATCGTAAGTATTTTTATTGCTGTCTACAAAATCCACACTATGGAAGGCCTAGGGCTTTTATCGTCCTTAACATAGAAAAAACTAGCAATTTTTTGTCAAAACGCCGTTTATCTTGGATTCTTACCATGTGCTGCTGTGGTACGGGTCGGCGGGGGGGATACCCTCTCTATACTCTAATCACAAAATTTAAACATATCTATTCTTAAGACTACTAAATAATAAAAATGTAAAGAATAATTAAAAGACTATTGATGTCATATACTTAATGAGTATATAATAAAGATATGAGAAAACGGCAGGCCCAAATTCATATTTACCTCGATAACAATGTTATGGACAGGCTTAAAAATGTAGCAAAAGATGAAGGGAGAACTGCTACTGAACTCATTAGAGAAGCTGCAGCAGATCTTTTAAAAAAAAGAGAAAAACAAAAGCCAAAGAAAAGGAGGAAGAAATAATAGGAGTGTTTAAAAGAGTAATAACAAGTAAGGATGGTACAAAAACACCTTATTGGTATTTAAGATAGGCATTAAATAAAAAAACTAAATGGGAATCAGTTGGTAAGGTGGGAGTTGTAACTAAGGATGTACCCAGGGCTAAACTAGAAGAGAGAAAGAGGCAGGTAAGGTTGGGACAGTTAGATCTCATGAATGCTAAAATTCCTACAATAGCTGAATACAAAAGTGATTACATAAAATATATAAAAGATGAAAAAAAAATAGACCTTGGGAATCAGCACTCCACTATTTTAAGCAATTAGAGAAATTTTTTGGTAACTATAGTGTAGTACCCAATCTCCGAGAGGGCACCAGATCCTCTACCAGCCCCTACAAACATAGTCCTGTTTGCCTGCGATTTTGTCAAAAAATCGTGTCTACACCATCCTGGTTGTGTTTGATCGCCTCAGGGAAGACGGTAAAGGATATAGCAAAGGGACTCTACCTGACTGAAAAAACCACCAGCATATACCGGGCAGGAATTCCTGAAAAAAATGAAGATGAAGACAAATGATGAATTGATCTATTACGCCCTAAAAAATCACCTGGTGAATTAAAACTATCAATAAAATTATCTCAAAATATTTAACGTGGTTTAGACAGACAATGTATCAGAATTAATGAGCCAATATAACATCTTGTTAGGGCGCGCATTTTATAGTCTGCTTGTTCTTCAGCCGTTCGACGGATTTCGGATCATGTGAGGGTAAATACACCGTGGGTTCCTCCTGAGCATATTGTAATATGGTGTCGATAGTCTGAATTGCTGTTTTCCTACTCGGACTTACCGCATCGGGTTCCCTTTTGATTAGCAATTCTTCCGTGTAGCTCGTATCCCCAGCAAGAATGTAGCTCAGCCCCTCTGTCTTTACCACTACTGATATATGACCGGGGGTATGTCCTGGCGTCGGCACGACCACAACGTCACCTGCCTCGGTTAGAGCATAACTCCTCCCGAAGGAGCCGAAAGACACTGTCTTGAACTCTATGGGTATTGGTGCAAACCACTCCGGCCACCGATGCGGTAAATACCCCCGAAGTTTTCCAAAAAATCCTTGTGCGATCATAATTTCATTCCAAGAGACAAGGATATTGCTGTTTGGGAAGTGATGAAGTCCGCCCGCGTGATCGTGGTGGAAATGAGTCAATATGACTGTAGGGACTTGCTGCGAATCAATTCCAATCTTGTGTAGCTGGGGGCCAATCTCTTGTTCCGACGACAAACTCATGCGAATCGCCAAGCGGTAGTAAGGGTGCCAATATGGAAAGTAGTTAGGCTCAGATGTGCGTGCAGTTTCACCTGTGTCTACGACAATGACGCCTTCCGGGTGCTCTATGGCCCAACAGTAAATTGGAAGCCACTCAGTCCATTCACGATCAATGAAAACCCTAAGAAGTCCACCTATTTTCCTACGCTGTTGAGCTGTTTTGACCTGTACACAACCAGTCTGAATTGGATGGATTCTGATCATTAAGCTGTCCTTTCTAAAAGCGGCCTGACGGTGAAGCTCACTGGCCCCGAATTTGCTTTAACAAAAGTGGATTTCAAAATGAACTTACCCACAAAGATCATCACGGAAATCAAGACCGAAGTTTCGGTGTCAGGAGCAGCGAATGATTAGGTTTCATTCAATTGCATGCGAAAGATCGGTCGTCCTGTTGACTCATGGACATATTTCTTTACAATCTCAAAACCATAACGATCACGGAAATCTCTTCCAATACGATTCGATTTGAAATCACCAAGTTCTAATTGACCACGCAATGCCTTTGCGTGATCCATTAAGAATTTCCCAATACCTTTGCGTTGCATCGAAGGATGAACAAATGGCCCGACAACATTATTGCCTAATAGTGAAATAAAACCCATATCTTCACCTTCTGATTCATACACCCAAGTCTCTGTAATTAGGAAGATATTTGTTTTTGATTGCTTCTCGTTCACTTGAGAAAGAGTTTTCATCCATAAAATGATGGGCAATCAAGGAGGATTCATACCAAGCTTCTAATAAATCGTTCAAATCACAATCATGATATTTGCTTATCATGTATTTCTCTTCCTATGGATAACTATACCTAAATATTAATTATACGGAAATATTCCCTATATTCACCCTTATGTATCTTTATTATTAAGACACTAAAAAATTCTCTCAAGCCCCCGAAAACTGGTCCACCTTTAAAGTTAGATTTTTTTCATTTAGTCCTCTAATGAGTTGAAAGAAATATGCCTTCATATTCCTTGGTTTTATTACCTGATACGATAGCTTGTGGAGCTGGAGGTCTATATCCAAGTGAACTGTTTAGTCTAACTTCGTTGTAGTGTCTCCGCCACTGTTCAGTCGGGATTTGTACTTCTCTGAGGCTGTAAAAGATCTCCCTGTTCGGTAGCTCATCTCTAAGTTTCCCATTAAAGCTCTCATTGTATCTATTCTCCCAGGGCGACCCAGGCTCTATATAAGCTGTCTTAACACCAAGGCTTCCAATCCACTCCCGCAAACTTTGAGCAGTAACCTCACTTCCATTATCTGAACGGATATAATCAGGAATCCCCTCTATAATGAAAATATTGCTCAGAGTGTCCAACACATCATCGGCTTTAAGCGAAGAACCCACACGGATTGCTAGGCACGTCCTGCTGTATTCATCAATCACAGTGAGCGTCCAGATTCTCTTGCCATTATGAAGCCGATCAGAGACAAAGTCATAGCTCCAGACACGGTTCCTCCAGCACGGGCGAAGCCTAATGCAGGAACCATCGTTCAGGTAATGCCTACCCCTTTTTGGTTGTTTTCTAGGAACTCTCAATCCCTCCTCCCTCCATATCCGCTCCACACCCTTTTGATTCGCATGCCACCATACTGGTGCTCCTCTCCGGTTCTCGTCGAGCAAGCTCAAGCCTGTTAGGCGCCCTGCGTTCGCACGAGGTGCTAATACACCCACGGAATCAGCCGCCACGTGCGCTCCTGGTACTCGCGATACGACTCGCCGAAAACGGACACCAGCATCTCCTCTTCGTGGTGGATGCGGTAGGCGTAGGCGAAGCCCAGAGCGACGCCCACCGCGCTGCCCAGGAGGAGGCTCGGCGCTAGGAGGGTGGCTACTAACCCGTGGGCGAATATGCTTGCGAGATAGCCCGGATGCCGAACCCACCGGTAGGGGCCCGATTGAACGAGGTTGTGCCCCGATGTGATGCGTAGGGTGCGAGTGAACAGCTCGCCCAGGACGGCCATGGACCAGTAGCGGAGGATGACGCCGATGCCGAGCAGGGCGAGGAGAAGCCAACCGACGGTTGGAGAAGGCTCGGCGGGCAACGTGACACCGAAGAGGCGAATGGCGAGCGCTGCGAGGACTCCGCCTATGGCGACCGCGTTGACTAGGGCGGTGGTGTGGTGCTCAAACTGGGTTGTTGAGAATTCACGCGCCTGACCCCGACGCATAAGCGGCTCCGTGAGCCAGTAGGCGAAGAGGCAGAGAAGCGTCGTGATCAGGAGGGGATCCATTCAGTGAACCCTGTGCAGCGAGTAGGGCACCTAACCGTTGATAATACGGAATTATTCTGGATTATCACCCGTATAACTATCATTATACAGATTTTATTATATTTAAACTACTATGTCAATTACGCCGTATTCTGCAGCGTAAAATGTAACCGAAAGGGTATTGGTTGTGTTATT
>JALLOG010000146.1 GCA_027717645.1 Desulfobacterota bacterium AH_259_B03_O07 | reverse complement strand
TCTTTGATTGAACTTTTTAATGTGATAAATAGTAGACAGGATGGAAACACTATCTGAAACTGTGCATCATATATTCGCTCTTGTTAACTGCCATAATTTCTACTGTACTATTGGCTGAATTAAACTACTATTAGATACACTACGAGTTGGGATGAGTTGGTGGCTAATTAGGGGGGTCGAGTGGGTCATCGGGTCGTTGACATTGGCTTATCTGGTCTTCCCCGAGAATTGGGTTTTGGAAATATCTTTTAGATTATTGGTTTTTCCTGAATATTAGGAAATTATAGTTAATCTTAGATGTATTAAATATACTGCTCCCCATTAAGAACCAAGTAGAAATAAGATAGTAAATTTTATTAGCTAATTAGCTAACCGAATCTACATAGTTCTGTTGCTAAAGGGGGTGCATGTGTACTGCACCCCTTTTGTCAAGCTCGGTTTAAGTTGGAATCATTAGTTGACTTGAGCTTATCTTTGCGAGATACTGGGAAAAGAAAAGGTTTATGCATAAAATGGGATTAGGTTTTTTATATTCTGAAAGTGATGTTATCGTTTGCAGTATAACATCCCTCATAGGGAATTATACTGCATTTTTGCAGCCTAATTAATAGTTATATCAATAAAAAGGATATCTTACATGTATAAAATGCTAGATGCTCATGTCTTAACTGTAATACTCATCGTCGGTTCGATAATGGTGGTTCCCTTCTATATTCTTGGTGTGTACGTGTTTAGTGAAGCGTCCCCAAAGAAAGGCATGCAAATTGGATCGGCTTTTCTGCTTTGGGGTTCTCTAATGTTCTGGGTTTGTTTGAGTGATATCCGAAAAGAGCTTGCACTTGGAAGCCTTATCATTCCTCTTTCATGGCTTTTGCCTAGTCTGATACTTTACTGGAAAAGAAACTGGTTCCTCAGTCAGAAGCTGTCACAACATTGGTTGATCGGGCTTCAACTCTTCAGAGTCATCGGAGGAGTATTTTTAATAGAAATGATTCTGGGACATTTACCCGGAATTTTTGCTTATCCTGCAGGTCTCGGAGATATACTTGTGGGTCTTGTTGCCTTAGGGGTTCTATTAGCTTACAGAAAAAGTGAGCGCATTCCAAAAGCTGGTATTTTTATTGTGATCGGTTTAGGCATCGCTGACTTTTTAAGCGCATTCTTTTTTGGCTTTACTTCGTCAGCGGGACCTTTCCAATTATTTTACCCTGCTGTCACCAACAATGTTGGACTCTTTCCTACGGGCATGATTCCTTTATTCTTAGTACCCTGTGCGATTTTCTTTCATACGCTTTCAATGTTGAACTATTTAAAGTATGAACGATAGTGATTTATAAATACAAAGACTTAAGGATATAACCAGGCGCTGCAGCGGATTGCCTGCAGCGCTGGCGCGCTTTCGGCAACGCGCTGAGGGCCGCCGTTATATCACACATAACAATATAAAATTGTATTGTTCCCATTAGTCAAGCAGCGTTTAAATGTGAAGTATGATTCCTGTAATAATCTTCTTCCGCCTGAATCGGCGTGCGGTATCTATGTGCTGAATGAAGGTAGTCCCTGTTGCCTTTTATACAAGATTCTTAGCACAAAAGGTCACAATATATAACCCAAAACAGAGAAATGGGGTTATAATTTAAATAGAAATAGTTTGAATTTCTTATTAGGGGTGTCATGGGATAGGTCAAATAACGTTCCACCTTCCGTAATTAAAGCCCCGGGGTTCTCATGCCTTGGGGCTTTATAGTTCGAAATTCGTTGCGAAGATTTTGACTATGTTATGATATTCTGATCTTGAGGCAACACTCTGTTCTCTCACATTCGTGATTATTCAAATTTAGTGCGAAAATCAAAGTTGGTGGAACTTACCGAAACGCCACCATATTCCTATCTCTTCTGCAGCGGCGCTTTTCTTTTTTGCTTGTGGTATATGCAAGCCCCTAGCTCTAGTATATCATTCAGCCATACCGCCAATAACCTTATCTATCTGGCTATGAAATTCCTCTTTAAAACGATTTAGCTTATCAAGCAGAAGAATTCTTTTCTTGTAAAGGGGTGCTACTTGTTTCTGAAATTCGATGTTAGGTAGATTAATTTCTTGATTACGGAATCTTTCACGAGGAAAATCACCAATGCCCCAAAAGGAAGTTCGATCGGATTGAAATTCGGCTGAATAATGTCCAACAAACCACCACAAATCAATTTCTTGCACATACTGCGGCTTTGGCTTAATGGGATATGCGTCTTCATGAACAATGAATCTTTCATCTTCAACAACGAAAAGCCTTCCTGCATAGCCTTTACGCGCAACAACGATAGCCGGACCTTTGATTGTAGTGAAAGAATTGAGAATCTTATTCTCGTCTAAAGCTCCAATTGGAGTGTCGGACGTACTGTAAACATTCACAACATTCTTCGTAGTTGGCTGATGTGCGTATAGGAACTCCTCAGTAATTCCTTGAGAGTTTTCAAGAATGGCAAAGAAATCATTAGCCACCCCCGAATACTTAATCTTTGACTTGGGAACCTTGACCCTTATCATTTCTAATCTATTTGCCATAAACTATTCCTTACTACTGCTTTCTATGAATGATGCTGCTTTTCCAAGTATGCTATTGAACGACTTCAATGAAACTTCAACGGGGACCGGTCTTCTTAAGTAATATTCACTGCAAAACGAATAGTATGATTTGTCGTTTATTTCAGCGATTTCCACGAAGCCTGAATGGCGAGGTATATCTGTTTTGCGGAAACTCTGCTCGAGTAGTGGTAGGTCATTTTCGCTAATTGGGTAACGTTTTTTACCATCTTGGAATCCATCGTTGTCCACTATGAAGTGATACACCGGAGTGCTTTGGAACCTACCGACCTCAGAAGGTCTCTTCTTTCTGAAGAAAAGCACATATGTCTTCTCTGTCGTATATGGTTCGAATACAAACTTGGGCAAAGAAACTACTACTTCTAGTTCCGCTTCAAACAGAAATTTCTTGCGATATTCACTGTTTGAAGTCGACTCTACCAAGCCATCGGGCACAATTACAGCTGCTTTCCCGCCAGGTTTGAGTGATTTAATGATTTTTTCAACAAAGAGGAGTTCATATCGACGCGCATTTGCGAAGCTGAAATTCTCACGCGGTACTTTTCCGTCGTACTTGCCATATGGAACATTAGTTAATACGTAGTCGTATTCGTCTATGGCTAAGTCGACAAGGGAATCGTTAGTTACTTTGATGTTAACGCCCCCGTCGTCAGCCATAAGCATGTTTGTTCGTGCAAACGGTATAGCAACTCTGTCATTGGTATCGTACCCATGGAATGTATTCGCTCTTAGATTGTTAAGAGCTGCGCTGTCAAGCGAGTGGGTCAGCTCAAATGCTCTTTGTAAATACAGGAATGATTCAACCAAAAACCCCCCTGTACCGCAAGCCGGGTCGCATACTATTATTTGACGGGGCTTTGTTTCTTCAGATAGACGCAGCCTAACAATGGTTCTAATTAAATGACGCGGAGTATAGAACTCGCCAAAGTCCTTCTTGATTTCCTTGTTTGCCAAAGCCTCATAGATTAGGCCAAAAAAATCGAAATCGCTGCCGTATAAACTGTATCGTGAGAATTCATTCTTAATCTTCACACACGCTTCTGCGTCCAATCTATCATCAACGTAAAGGCATCCCCCTAAATGCTTGTATGCGGGGAGCTTGGTCAGATCTCGGACTGTGTTTGCAATTTCCCTATCTAGTTGACCATCTCGCCAGTCATCCCAGAGAAAAATTGTGTCTGGCAAGGTTCTCTTTTGATTCTGTTGTTCTGTTATGAGTTTAAGGATACCAAAGGTCAGGGTTGTCTTAATCATGGCATCTTCACTGCCCTTACTTATACCACGCGAACGGTAAATCTGCCTTAGATTCCACAGACTAGCACGGAATTCTTTGGGGTCGAGGGCTTTTCGACTAAACGAGGTTAACAGAACCGATGAGTTTGTCGAAGTTACTTGAGTTTGAATTGCTCGAAGAACAGGAAAGGGCTGTAAATCCGAAACAACCTCCGAATCAAGAGATACTTCATCTAGGGTAGAGGTATTATAGCAACGGGTCAAAGACTGCGTATTTGTAACGAAGAAGGATTTAAGCCCTTGCTTCTTTGCCTTTGACTGACCTTGCTCGGTCGCGTCTTGCCAGTCCTTATCTCCTATAGCAGCGCTTGGGTCCTTACATTCAATAAGGCATAGAATACGCTCTTCAAAATCAGATGAAGAATATTCAACGTCTGCTATCCATATATCGCCACGTTTCATTCCAGATCTCGTGGTGCTGACATTGCGTTTTATATACTTCCTGTCGATACCTATAAGCTCAAGTTTGGGGTATAGGACTTGGTCTATGAATGTGTCTTCCTGCTTTTTCCTTCTTGCCATTATCGTCTACCTCTTATGATTGTATACTTGGGAGAAAAGGTCAATCTCTACGATAAATGCCTCTATTTTCACTTCGTAATCCTGCCGCCGCATAAATTCCAATGTTTCAGATTTTTTCTATAAACTTACACGCATGGTCAATTTCAGGCATAACTAATAATTAGGCTGCAAGAATGCAGTATAATTCTGCAGGAGGTGTGTTATCCCCCAGATGACTCTTCTAGTTGATACTAAGATAAATGTAATTTCTAGTCAATAGGAAATTATGGAAAAACCATAAAAGAGGCTTCTTGTCCTCGTACGTGAAGCTATCCGGCGAAAGCATTATTCAAAGCGTACTGAGGAAGCATACATCTACTGGATCAAGCGATATATCTTTTTCCACAACAAGTGTCATCCGCTGGAAATGGGCAATGCGGAGGTCGAGGCATTTTTTACTGACCTTGCCTCTTCTAAAATCCCTGTAAATGCATCTGAAATAGAGGGTACTAATTGTTCAGCGACTATCCGTTTGAAAGCTATCCAGTCCATGTGAGGGTATAGATTCTTATTCTGTATCAAATGGAGTTGACGGTTGAGTTGATGGCTAAGGATTTCTTCTATTTCTGACATTAATAGCAACCTTGAAATCAATAGTACATCGTCTAGTATTTTTTATTACAGTGTTTATTATTCTACCTATTTTATTTAACCTGTATAATTGAGCGAATCTCGACTCTTTATAAACATCACTAATGCATTTTTTTTGGGGATTAAGTATTTAATATATTAAATATAAAACCTACAATGAAAGTGCAATATAATATTCATAATTGAATTAAGTGAATTATATGGAAATTCCTTTAAGAAAAGAAATATTTAACATTTTAAAAGATAAAAATATTGACTTTCTTGCTGGGAATCACCCTGTGTGGAATAAATTAATAAATAACACTGCGAAATTCAGAGATCATCTTCTAACGATAGAACCTTCATCTCGACCTTCATTATCAAAGAACCCATTTTGGGAAATTACATCAAAATATAGATTTGACATCCTAAGAAAAGACATTAAAGAGATTGCTAACGCTTTAGCAGTTTCAATTGGGCTATCTACTCTTTATTACCCCCAAGTTACAAAGAGAACAGATATTCACGCTCCTACAATGGCTGACCGCTTTTTCTGGTACCACGTAGATTATGGGATAAGACTGATATCAAGTGGTTGGGATCGTATAGCACTAATGTTGGATTCAGCTTTTGATTTAAACACAAAAACTAAATGCAGCTTACCCTTAGTGTTAAGTAAAATCTCTAATCATGATAATCTTATGGTTAATCAAGTTGATTTTAAATGTCTAAGACGTTTTTGTGACACTGATTTTAAAGATTTGCAAGCTGGTCCTGGTAAAGGTTTTCGTCACGAAACAACTCATTTATTTTTAACATATACAAGAATTTACTTTGAATTTCTTGAATCTCATTCAACTAAGCAAGTCGAAGTACCTCCAGATCTTAGACCAAAGGAAAGACTCGATTTTCTAACCAACCACCACAAATTCTACCTTTTTGGAATCTTAAAAAGTTCAAGACTTGTGTCTTTTAAATGGCCAAAATAGATAAATTTTTTCGATCATTTTATTAGTATTAGTAATAACTTCAAATATTTTCAAACCCAATTCTCAGGAAGACCAGATAATCCAATATCAATGACCCATTGAACCCCCTAATTATAAAAATGGGGTTATAATTAATATAGAAACGGTTTGTCATGGGATAGGTCAAATAACGTTCCACCTTCCGTTTAAGCCCCGGGGTTCTCATGCCTTGGGGCTTTTTATTTACTTTTCAGCCACCAATTCATCCCAACTCGTAAAATTTCATTGACTAGAGCTTATTATTTTTATATTGTGGGAACAGAAGAGGTTAATGGATAAAGTGGAATTAAGTTAAAGTATATCAAGATTTATTAAAGGAGGCATAACATGTTTATACGTTTAGTATCGGTAAACTTTGATCCTAACAAGCTAGAGGAAACAAGAGCTTTATGCAGTAGCGATGAAGTGGATGGTGTTCTAGGGCAACTAAAGGGCTTTCAATTTCGTTATCTGCTCGAGTCCACTGATAACCCAGGCGAGGTTATAGCAATTACAGGTTGGGACAGCAAAGCCGATGGAAATGCCTATGAGCAGAGCGGGACATTTGATGAGCTTAAGGATAAATTCAAGCAATGGTTTACTTCTACCCCAGAGCTTAAATCATACGAGGTACATTCATATCTTGTGAAAGAGTAAGATTTGAACTATTAGAATATTTCTCTTTCTTATTCAATAATATATCAACAAAAGATTTGACCGTATGCCGTCATCGGCTATTTAACTAGCGGGTTAAAGTCCCGTGAAAGGAGTTGTTCGTTCACCTTTTTAGTA
>JALLOG010000145.1 GCA_027717645.1 Desulfobacterota bacterium AH_259_B03_O07 | reverse complement strand
ATTGTGTAACCTATGTACCCAGTCTATTCTGTTACCCAGGTGCCCGGTTTGGACCGGCTAGAAGCCGCTCCTACAATATGGGGCCGCCCTGGTGCGAATAATATAACAACCCCCCAACGGTAGGAGTAGCATCCCTTCGGCAGGCTCAGGACACGCTTGCTGCGAATTACTTTTCAGAATGAAAAGGATTTGACCGGCATTCCAAAAATTGCGTTAAGAAAATCAGAAACGAAGACGTAAAGAAAAATTTGCGGGTTGGGGTTGAATCCAAAGTTTTTAGTCGGGGTGTATGATTTTTAGCTAAATTTTTGGGCAGCCTTGATTTTTGTTTCTTTGTATCAAGACAAAGAAAAGGAAGAATCTTTTTGTGGATTCCCGGTAAAGCTTGTACCCGTATGCTTTTAACGGGTAGCATTCGAGAATGACAATAATGGAGGACTAAAGTCCGCTACATAAGAGATTATTCAAATGCAGCGGTGACCTTCGGTCGGCAAGGGGGTTGGAAAACCCTGGCTATCGTATTACGATGGTAATGTTTTATAAAAACGCAACGATATATGTCAAACACACAGACCATCCTTGACTTTGAATATGCATATAGCAATAATCAAAATGGCACTGATTTTAATTATGTAGTTCTAAGATTAAGGAAGATTCAAAATTAAGGCTAACATTTTTATAACTTGTCTTGTAGATACCTTTTATCCCCACGTGGGGGAAAGTATGGTAAAAGTTCTTCATAAGCTTGGGGTAGATTTGGATTTTCTGGAAGATCAAACTTGCTGCGGTCAACCTGCTTTTAATAGTGGTTTTCAAACCGATGCCAGGGTTCTGGCCGAGAGGTTTCTCTCTATATTTAATAAAGATGATTATATTGTTTGTCCATCCGGTTCGTGCTCGGCGATGGTAAAGGTTTATTATAAGGAGCTTTTTAAGAATGATCCTGATTTATTTGAGATTGCAAATAAGGTATCTACGCGAGTTTATGAATTTTCTGAATTTATCGTAAATGTATTGAATAAAGAGGACGTTGGTGCGTTTTACGAGGGTAAGGTTACCTTCCATGATTCTTGTCATGCTTTGCGAGAACTGCGTATAAAGGATGAACCAAGAAAACTTATCAAGTGCGTAACTGGAATTGAATTCATCGAGATGAAACTTAACGATTCTTGTTGTGGCTTTGGTGGAACCTTTTCTGTTAAGTTCCCTGGTGTATCGATCTCGATGCTAAATGAGAAAATAGAAAGTATTTTAAATACTGGTGCGAGTGCGGTTGTGTCAACCGACATGGGATGTCTTATGCAAATTGGTGGTGCTCTTAGCAGGAGAAACATACCCGTAAAGGAGATGCATTTAGCAGAACTTCTTGCATCCGAAAAGAGACCATGACTTTAAATGCAGGATATATAAATGGAAGTTGATAAATACGATTTTAAAAAAGATTCAGAGAAGGCCTTGAATGACGATCACCTTCAAAAGGCATTGATTTTGACGACCGATCTTTTCAGGGAAAGAAGAAAATCTGCTATAGAAAATGTGGATAATTGGGAGCATCTAAGATCTCGAGCCAGAGAGGTTAAGAAGGAAACGATTTCAAAACTTGACGGGTATTTGGAAAGTCTAGAGGAAAACGTGGTCAAAGCTGGGGGGAAAGTACACTGGGCAAGTGATGCTGACGAGGCAGCCAGAATCATCTTGGATATAGCACTAAAAGCAAAAGTGAAAACAGTTGTGAAAAGCAAATCTATGGCCACCGAGGAAATAGAGCTAAACCATGTCTTGAAGAACTCAGGAATTGAAGCGATAGAAACAGATCTTGGTGAGTATATAATTCAACTTGCTGATGAAACCCCTTCTCATATTTTAGTTCCGGCGATTCATAAGACTAAAGATGATATTTCAAAACTTTTTTCCGAAAAGTTGGATGTACCTTATTATTCCCAGCCTGAACAGATTACAAGGGTAGCTAGGGAGAAATTGAGAGAGAAGTTTTTGGGTGCTGATATGGGAGTATCTGGAGTTAATTTCGCAGTAGCAGAGACGGGTACCATCGTAATTGTGGAAAATGAAGGAAACGCTAGAATGACTACTACTCTACCCGGGATACATGTGGCTCTAATGGGGATAGAAAAGGTTATTCCTCGATTCGAGGATTTAGGTTTGTTTTTAAGCATTCTAGCCCGAAGCGCCACAGGACAAAAAATGTCGTCTTATGTTTCTTTTATTACAGGACCAAAAAGAAAGGATGATAAAGATGGTCCTGAGGAATTTCATCTAGTTTTATTGGATAATGGAAGGTCGAGTATTTTAGCATCCGAGGAGACTAGGGAGTCCCTATACTGCATAAGGTGTGGAGCTTGCCTGAATATCTGCCCTGTTTACAGGAAGGTGGGTGGACATTCTTACGGTTGGGTTTATTCCGGCCCAATTGGAGCAATCATAAATCCTCAACTATTAGGAATCGATAAAGCGCCTGATTTACCTTTTGCCTCCTCACTTTGTGGTGCATGTAAAGACGTATGTCCGGTCAAAATCGATTTTCCTCACGTTTTGTTGGAACTAAGGAGAAGAGTAGTTGATAATAATAACAGGAAGAAAAGGGTAGGGGGTAATCTCATACAACGTTTAGGGATTAAATTCTGGCGGTTTTCAATGCAAAGTCAAATGATTTATTCCATAATGTTGTCAATTGCGTATTATGCACAGCTCCTATTTGTTAGCGGTAATCAGAACAGGATAAGATTCCTGCCATATCCATTTTCTCTTTGGACAAGACACAAAGACTTTCCTGTATTTGCAAAAACTCCATTTAGAAAATGGTGGAAGCATATTAAGCATGAGTAAATTTAGTGGACTTGATTGCATGTTAATTACAAATTCCCAAATGCATAGGTAACGAGTCTTGCTCGTTGCCAAATTTTTACGAGAGTGTAGTAAAAAGATGGCCGGTAATTCAAGAGATGAAATATTAAAACGTATTAGAATGGGCCTTTACGGCTCATCCCTAAATGAGCCAGGTCAAAAAGCTGAGCCTGAAGTGGTAGAAAGTGATAGTTTAAGCTCTATTCCATCTGCGAGCACTGAGAGCCTGGTAGACCTTTTTATAGAAGAGCTTCTAAAGGTAAATGGTAATGCAATGGTCGTGAAAAGCGCAGGTGAGCTTAATGAATTTCTTGAAAAATTCGTCGACCAACGTAGCCTCAAGTCATTTTCAATTTGGGAGTCGGAGTTAATAAGGAAATTTAAAATCAAAGAGCTTCTGGAGGGTAGGGGACTAGAATTACGCCCCTCAGAGAGCAAAGAGAAGCTAGCCATGGTAGATTTCGGAATTACTGAGGCTGACTTTGCTATATCTGCATCAGGAACCTTAGTCCTAATGACCAGCGAAAAAAAGCCTAGATCTGTATCTCTAGTGCCTCCGCTTCATATTGCTTTGGTGGGGATAGTCAATTAAAAGATTTAAAGTAGTATCTGTATAATAATTATCATTCTAAATGATAATAGATACTAAATGTTATATGAATTATGCAGGTTTCTTGCGACGGGCAATTGCACTTTTTCTTGATATTTATATCTTTCTTTCACTTCTATATATTCAGTTTTATCTGAGTGCAACTTCAAAGAAGATTGCAATTCTCATTACTGTACCCTTGGTTTTTTTGTACCCTGTTTACTTAGTTCTGACCCATCGTATCTGGGGGCAGTCTCTCGGTAAAATGATCATGAATATTAAGGTCGTGAAATTAAATGGGAAATCTTTACATTGGAAAGAATCTTTTCTAAGAAGTTAAGTTGATTTAGTATTAAGTTTATTTACTGCTGTTTTCACCATATTGTTCTGGATGAGGATATCCAAATCTGAATTTTCTGTTCCATCTATCGAACAAAAGATTACAAGTGACTTTAATTTCTTTTTACCACTATTCCTTATCTATTTCGCAGTTTTATTATGGTATTTAAGCGAGTTGTTGTTGATATGTTTTAACGATAAAAATCGAGGCATACAAGATTTCATTGCTAGCACAATTGTGATTGTCAACAATTCAAACTATTCTAAAATTGATCTTCCTATTGGAAGGATTGTTAAACCTCGGGATTACATCATTGCTTGGTTTTTCCTAGCAATTTGGATTTTGCCAGTTTTATTCCAGGGTTTAACAAAGCAAAGTCTATATTTTGCAACTGCAAATAGACTTGAATACTTTTATTATGTAGCTTGCCTATTTACAAAACGTGTTGGTGCTTGGAGTAACTTTTATGTACAAGTTTTACCAATTGGAAGTAATCAATGGGTTACCCTTGAAGATAAGGATTATTCTCCCATGAAGCCTTTTGGTCACCGAGCTCGTATCGATAGAATCTTGGTTCTCTGGAGTAATCCCAATTTCCCTGATAAAGAGAAGCAAGTTAAAGAGATGTCTCTTTGGTTAAAAAAGCGCTATGCAGAACTAAATCCGGATTCGTCAGGCCTTGAAGCGATTAGATATATCCGAATCGCCTATCCTGTCGGCGGCTATATTGCAAAACCTTCTGGCCATTGGAGAAAAGAAAAGTTAGAAACTATTCCGGAGAATAAAAGGTATATATTTGCGTCTTATGATTTTAATGACAATCTTGAAAGGAAATAAATTATTGGTCTATTAAACACATGTCGGGTTTAATCACATCAAGTTATCGGGAATTCCTATTATTCGCATTCGGACCAGTAGATCCAATTCGTTTAAAGGCGTTTAGACGGTGGATTTCTGTATCGTTGTTATTTTATATAACTGATCGATCTCTTACACCCTATCAATGGTTAACTGAAAAAGGGTTCCATTTATCTGTCCATGCTCAAACTTGGCATACTCCTTATCCAGCGCCTTTATTGCCAGAATGGCTTGTGCCGATTTTTCTTTTAACCTTCATTGGTTGTATTATTGCATTGATAATCGGCTGGGAAGTAAGAAGTATGACATGGGTGGTTTGGTTACAACTTCTTTATATTAGCTTCGCTGATTTTGAATCATCTTTTACCATTAATAAGTTGTATCTTGTTTCATTCCTAGTGCTTGCTCTATCATCACCAATTGTATCTGTTATTACTAATAAAAAATGTATAAAAGAATTTCAGTCTGTGTGGCCTATTCGAGTTTTACAGGCGACAATCCTAATTCAATTTGGTACTGCTGGATGGTGCAAGTTATTTCATGGGGACTGGAATCTATTCCCAGATACTCTTTGGACTCATGTGCAAGGACTTTACTGTACTGATATAGCTGCCTGGATGCTTAGAACATTCCCCGAGTGGACTTGGATACCTTTTATGTACATGGCCCTTGGTTTTGAGATTTTTGGGCCTATCATTTTATTATGTCGTAAGATTCGTTGGGTTGGGATTATTTGGGGTCTATGTTTCCTATTTATAATTGCACTTACAATGTATAAACTATTTTTTTTCAGCTTTCAGTTGGCTTGTTTTTTTCTACTCTTTATGGATGAAAAGAGTCTCTATAGATTATACTCATCTAAGTTTAGTT
This sequence comes from Desulfobacterota bacterium AH_259_B03_O07, assembly GCA_027717645.1. Lineage (GTDB taxonomy): Bacteria > Desulfobacterota_D > UBA1144 > Nemesobacterales > CSP1-2 > JALLOG01. The sequence continues at coordinate 1,389 of JALLOG010000145.1, read as the reverse complement.
AATTTAAAAAAGACAGTGTGACGAGGTTGAATCAATCATTGTTCCTTTGATCATGTTACATTTTTTTTCAAATAAATATTTTAAGATAAAAAATCATTAAAAATATTAAGTGATTGAAAGTTTGCTCTTAATGCAGTTAAAAGAGCCTTTAAAAGAGTATCTTAATAAGTACATTTAGTTAAGTAGAAATAAATATTAAAGCTTTTGCAAGCAGTATCATAAATTAAACAATTTTGTCAGTTTTCATCGTTTTGTTGTGGATATAAAAGCATTTTATCGAGGACACTAAGCTTCAGTTACTTTTAAAGAAATATTTTTTATTTCTAAATCTAATATAACTAAAGTTTTAGATAATATTACAACTAAATTCAAACTAAAGTTGAATTGCATCTATATAATGAAATGTGATATAATCCGAAGATTAATGTGGTGGGGAATTATTTAGAAGATACAAAAATTTGATTAGTACTTAAATAGAGAGACTGTATTTTAGTCATTTTTTAATCTTAAATACTCGCTTTTTTAAATTAATTGTTTAGGGCATTAGTCGTTTCACGAACCATGTTATAGTGATGATGACTAATGATTAAAAGGTTTTCAAGCAATTTTAGCTTGGCAAAAATTAGACGTATTTTTTGTCAGGCTAAATTTCCAAAAAGAAGACGTTGTATTCGTTGTAATTCATGTAGGATTTCTGTGGTATCAGATGGTAGATATTTATGTAGAAAAACTATACGAAATATTCAGTGAAGTACTCTTTGGCTTAAAAACCAAGGCTTGACCACTCTGTGACACCTGGCTTTGCAATGCACGTCGAAACCCCGCCTTCGCTCCAGCCCTCAAAGAAAGCGCGGTGTTTTCTACTAGAATTTTATTACTAGCACACCCTCGTGAAGCTTTTCCCTACAAATTTCTTAATCCTCCTTTTAATAATATTTTTTAATTTTAGGTCATCTCCGTTATCAGCCTCTAAACTTAGTTATGACGCACCCAAGGTCAGCAAGGTTCGTAAAGCCATCTTCATTACAATCCCCATTGCCGGGTCCTGTCTGATTACCTCTGAATATCTCAATTATTACGCCCAAGTCAGCTAAATTTACAAAACCGTCCGCATTTGCATCTCCTGGTTCACATGCACTTCCACTACAGGGGCCTCCAGGTGTTGGTGTTGGTGCTGGTGTCGTTGTTGGGTTTTCTGCAGCCCCTATTGAAGCATCCCTCATAACACCTTTATAGTCTGTAGGTGGAAACGGTGCCTCCCCACCTAAGGTATCCTTTACACCTGCTGTATTACATTGTGATCCTGCCGGAAGATTGTAGTCAAATTCACCTGCGTCTACAAATTGTACGGCTGAGCTATCCTCTGGACCTAAATCATTCGCTCCTACT
>JALLOG010000144.1 GCA_027717645.1 Desulfobacterota bacterium AH_259_B03_O07 | reverse complement strand
TTCATAACTAATGAGATTGTGAAGCATTAGGCATAAAGTATTTGCAGAATTTGCGGACTATGAAATGGAGGTAGAAATTGGCAAGGATAAGGGGTTGATCGTGAGATCAAGGGGGTTGATTTTATAAATTAGATCGGAGGTGATAAATGGCAAAGGAAAATGAGACGAAACACAAATTCATCGTTACTCTGTTTTCAGTGCATTTAGCTTAGCTTCTCTATCTTTGCTTATATCTTATTTTCAAATATCTCTTATTGTGAACCTTGCCTTTAACTCTGAGAGCCATTTATGCTCTTTACCCCCCCCTTAGTCCTTATTTTGACGATAAAAAACATTTGCTTAGCAATCGGTATTCAATCCCTCATCGACAGAGATTAGAGGGGCATATCCCTACCCCTTTCAGATTTGTCTGTATATCGAACATGTATATTTATATCCGAAGGGCTTTCTATTTCTTGTCTGGGTTTACCCTCTACATATTCATAAATTAAACGCATGGCCTGTAAATCCCCTTTTTTAGCTTTCTTTAATAATTGCTCATTCATAACCTGCGCCCAGGTACGTTTCTTCTTATCCTCAGGGCATTTTTGCTCTATAGCTTCCTTGAGTAGTGAAGTGAAAGACATTTCCTTTCGTGGCCGGCCTTTAGGGTTACCACTTTGACCAGGCTTCCAAGGTTTTAAATTTTTCTCTGTTTTCCCACTGTTTATCAGTGAAGATTTTTTCATGTCCAACCCCTTTTTTTAGGTGTCAACTTTGCCACGTTCGTCCCCTTTTTTTAGACATAACATTTTTAACATTTTTAGGTGCGACCTTTGTCATTCACATTAAACTATTGAATTGTGATTTGCATAAGGTTTAAAATTGTAATATCATCCGGGTATTTGTATACAGTATCAAGTGTTTCACCCTCTTACTTTTAACCTCTTATAGCCAAAAATCTTTTCTACTTCCTCAACGCTCCTTACCATTTTACTAATCCCTCCAGCTCTTTGAATCTCCAGAATCCTTTGCAACTGATGTTGTTTTAGCCTCCCTCTTTTTCTCTTAATCTCAAGCTCTATATATCTGCCTTGCCAGCATCCGATAATATCGAGTATCCCTTTCATACCCATAGAGCCGCGAATCTTCTTAAAAGTGGAATCAGGAATATATTTAAGATAATCAATAATCTGTTTAGTAAGCTCTGCTTCTGTAGGCTCTTTTAAGGATTTCAGCGATTTAAGCCTTGGTATTACTTTACTCATTTTTTAATTCTTCTAACAAATTATCGGCATGGACTACTTCTTCAGCTTCTTTCGCCTTCATTAAGGCCTTACTAATATGGGCTGATTTGTGCCTGTGTATAGCCCCAAGAGATTACGAAACGTGTGACGCTATGTTCCGAAACGTGTTCCCATTGACTATTAGATGATCTATTTCATCTCTTTGGGGATGTTCACAAATCGTACATACTCTAGGCATTTTTTATTAATATCCTTATTACTAATTACTAACAAAATACAAACAGAGAGGGTCAGAAAACCTAACCCTCTCTATAAATTATTTACTACCCTTAGAAGGTGGTAAGAGATTATCAACTTTGGCATAGGTATTTCCATCTTTGCTATCGTTGTGTATTATCACCACTTGACATGGTAGTCCAACCAATGGCTCTAAATCTACGCCATCTTCAGCTTGATCCTTGCTGAGCTTTTGCCCAATTAGGACTTCTACGAATTTGCGTAATTTAGACTTTGGTGATAAGGTGTTTGTACAATAAGATATAACTCTAACAGGCGAGCCATCGTCATTATCTTCATTCTTTAGCTCAAAAGTAAAGATGATGCGTTCGCCATATTGTTCATCTTCCTGCTCAATAAGTTCAGCTACTTTTGCAGGATAAACACCTTCATCAACTAAACGCCTTTTGGGTGCTTTTACGATTAAAGCCATCTCTGGTTTACCTCCTATTTTAGATTTTGCTTCATAGGCAACGATAGCCTTGTAATGCCATTCTTTGAAAATTTCTAAGGACTGCTTTAATTTGTTGTCTTTATTTTCATTAACCATAGAAATATTGAGTTCATCTTCGATATTTTGTAGTTCTTTAAGCAGTTCCTGCTCATTATCTTCAATCCATTGATATAAACCAGGTAAATACATGTCCTTAATTTCATCAAAGGTCTGTTCTAACGATTGTTCTTTGTACTCTCGTTGTAACTTTTTAAGGTGTCTCTCCCAGTCAGGTACTGTCTTACCTTCAGCCTTAACTTCTTCTATTCTTTTAACACCCTTATCAATTCTTGTCTCTAAATTAGTTAGTCCCATGGATCTGCCTCTTTTTCAGTTTCTTTATCCCTTTCCCTTTTGGCTATAGAAAGGTCACCAAGGTCACCATCGTCACCATCCCCCTCATTTTTGCAATGATTTGGGCTAGTTAGGGTGGATACCTTTGTGGTGACCTTTCTCTCAAAGGTATCCAAAAGGTCACCGCTATTTTCTTCAATGTTTTCAGTGTGTTGCGTATCATCTGGATACCTTGGTGACATTGGTGACGTTTGTTCAGGGTATGGGGTAAGGCCATATGAATCTTGTAAATTGTTTATTTGGTTTTCGTCATAGAATATTGCTTTAACACCACCATGCTTTTTTGCAGATTTAATACCAAGTGACTTAATAACTCTGCCAATCCTTTGGGGTGTTAGCTTCTCTTTTTCTGCTCTGTCAGCGTTAACGTTTTCAACTATTTTGCTAATAGCCAAAGTGCCATTCTCAACATAATCTTCGCATTCTGTAATAGCTTGAATAACATCTGATTCTATTGACATCGTCTTCTCTTGAAGGCGATCTTCTTCAAGTGTTTCAACTAATTGTTTAAACTCATCCTTTTTATCAGGTACAACAAGCTCAACAATTGTTGCTAGAGGTTGAAGAATATCCCCAAGACGACCTTTGGTGGGTTTATCTGCCAGTTTTATATCTTTGGCAAGCGTTTTTGCTCGCCATGCTGTAAGACGTTCTCTGAAAGGCAAGCCAAGTTGAGGACTTGGATCTACTGAGAAATTTTCGTGGCTTTGCTGCATAATAATTGGTATACATCGGCTATCTAGAACTTTATAAACAGGCTCGTTTGTTGCTATAATGGTTGGGCCAAAAATATCGTAGTAAACAGTGTCTTGAAATGCGCCACGCTCGGGATATAGTACCCTCTCCGCTTTCGCTCCCTTCTCAAAACGTAGAAGCAAAATATCCTCTGCCCCTTGCTTCTCTAGTTTTTTCCAAATGTTTATACAATCAAAAAATAGTGTAGCTCCTTGACTTTCAGAAGCTCTAAAAACATTAGCTTCTCTTAAAGTTTCTGTATGTCTCCCACGGTAGGCTACAAATACAATTGCCTTTCCTGTTCTACTTTTTCCTCTTTCTGCTACAGCAAAGAAGCATAGAATGGGCGTATAATTCCACCCTTCCATTAAGTATGTGTGAAAGACCCAGGCTGTGATTAATATGTAATATTTTTCATTTGGAAGTTCAGAAATGGATTTAAAGTAAGTAATTAAATTATTAAAAAGTTTCTCAGGTGTATCGTTGTCAAAATATTTTTTAACTTCTACTGCTCTAGGTAAAATCCAAGGCAACTTATCTTTAGGTGGGGGTATTAATTTTTCACCATTCTTATTTATTTCTGTTTTTAATATTCCTTTGCCATCTTCTAAGACTAAAAAACGTGGTATGCCGTCAAATACAACAATCTCAATCAACCCTTCAAACCTTGCTGAATAAATTGTCTTTTGGTTCTTTTCCTCATTCTTGGTATCTTCAGGTTTCTTTGTTAGTGAGAATAAAGCGTCAACATCATGCTTTAAGAGAAAATCATCAACACCAACTTTGTTATTATCATCATTTGGTAGATAAACATGAAAAAGTTTTGCACCCTTGCGTTTCAAGTGTTCTGTAATGCGATCAAGAGCCTGTCTTACCTGCTCTTTAATCATCACATCTGAATCAAACGCTATATACACGTCCCTATTATCCCAGGCTATGTAGTCTAGGTCAGCTAACAAAGTAGTGCCTCCATACTCATTTTTTCCCTTAAAATTCCATACCCCTAAGAAGTCAATTACGCACTCATTATGAGAAGCTAGGGCATCTGCCTTCTTTTGCCCTTCTGTTATCCATAACCTTATTTGTGGGTTCTTTAGGTCTTGAATACAACGACGAGGTACATCAATGCGAACTTGTATGCCTTTAGGCATTTCATATTTAATTACCTTCCCTTTAGAATCTATGCGAGGCATATCAGGACGATATGTACAAAAAGGATTTTTTTCATCGGGTGTAAATACAGGCAGCAGGAGACCCGGTGGGATTCCTTGGGTTTTGCTAAAGCCTAGTTGTTCAAGTTCCTTTTTACCCTGGACAGTCTTGTATCCACGCTCCTTCCCTACCTCAACAGAAATACCTGAACCTTTTATATGATCTTCAAAATGTCTTTGGTACAAGTCAGAGATTTCACTAGAAAAAGGATGATTAGAGGACTTTATATTATTAGAGGTCATCTTTTCTATTTCTCGCTAGCTGGAATTTTGCTTTTTTTAATCCATGAATCTAAATCAACAGGGTCGTAGTAAATCCTGCCTCGACCAGTCCCAAGGCGGACAAATGGAATCTGCCGAGTGCGAATTAGCCATCTCAATCCTAGTGGCTTAATAGAATATATTTCGACTACGTCCTGAAAGTTCAACAACTTTTTCTCAAACATAAAATTACTCCTATTCTTTGAATTTATGTTGCGTAGCATCAATTGTTGATGCTTCATATACTAGTAAGTTTGAATGAATGTTAGAGAGTTGTAAAAACGTTAAAGAGCCTGTTATTATTGGCTAAAAGTGAGTGCAAAAATCTTAATGATATTCTTACACTTTTTGCGCGGATAGCTTCTTCAGAGTTCTTATGCTAATTCCAAAGATTTCGCTTGATATGTGCCAAGCTATGTTGCTGGGTCCTGAAGGATGAATCCCGGCCCACTTCTCAGCAAGCGCTGATTTAGCACTTTTTATATTTAAGTTTGAATTAAAAGAGTTGATTCTTTCATAAAGCTCTTTTTCGTCAATATATTTTAATAAAATTCTTCGTCTGTTCGCTTGGTATTTAGGTTTGTTGACTTTAAAGCGAGCTTGAATGTCTTTTAAGCAAGCCCTATAGGTTTTGATGATTTGCTCAGGTAAAGAAAAATGAGTCTCCAGATATTGATAAAACGGATTATCATAAAAAGATTTACTATCTGGCTTAAATTCTGACGCTTTTTTCTTTCTTCCGGAAGAAGTTAGTATAAAACATTCAAGTCCCGCTTTTCTAAGACAATCGCTAGCTCTCTTTTGTTCTTCAGGATTACCATAATCTGTAAGGCCTCTCCACCATATAATCTGGGATACTATTGGATTGTAAAATCCTCCTTTATCGTATTTGTGAACAGTTGCATCTTCAGGGTATCCATAAATTTTTTTATCCTTTTTGTCCATCATTTCCCACAAACCTACCTTAACCATGAATTTTTTGTAATCCTTTGGAGGCATACAAAGAAATAATGACAAATTTATTTCAGTACCATCATCAAAAATAATCCCTGGATATTTCCTTATAATTTTGACAGCCATATCCTGATTTTTTGTCAACCAGAATTTTTTAATCTTAGTACCTATATCAATTAGAGTTAGTAACCAATCACGGTTTGCGGACTTAATTGGTCGATACGACGTAACATCCTTCGCGATGATTTCGGGAGGAATATCAGGTTCGGCTTTAGTCTTTACACCAGCAACTGATTCATTACGAGTGCTGTCCCAAAATTCTGTAAATTGTTGTGAATTACAAATTGGATAAATTCTGGAAAGGCTTCGAAAGGCAAATGATGTTATTGGCTTAATATGATTTGCCTTCTCTAAAAGCGATTCTGGATAAGTTTCTTTCTTTTTCTTTGATTTCTTTTTCACTTCTACGCCATTGCTACAGTTTTTGCTACAGTTTTGTTCTCATTTTAGCACAAACTGACTCATATTAACACTTATCCAATTCTCATAAGAATCTGCAAAACCCTAATAAAATCAAGGGTTTACTCAACTATACGCTTCTTAACTCAAATTAACACAAATAAGGAAAAAGTGATAGGGTATCCCCTGCTGTTAGTTAATTAAGACATACCCCTCTATTTTCCTTTTGGTGTCCATTTGGTGTCCACAGTTAACTCAAAGCTATCGAAATAACAGACATAATCGATTTGCTCAAAATGGGAATTTTTTGATAAATTACGCCTGATTAAGGTAATTTCTAACAAATGTGAATACTTACGAAACATGGGCTTGATAGGATTAGGAATCCTGTGCTCTATCCTGCTGAGCTAAGGGGACGTTATCATTGATATGTATGCAAAAATAATTATACCTTAGATCTGGAGTTGGTTATAACTCTCAATTAGGGTTGTTCGTTTATTTCTTCTTCTATAGCGTCGATTTCTTCCATGGTCTGCTTTTTATTTTCCAAATCCTGTTTCTCTTGTTTTAACTCATAATTAATCTCGTCCTGCTCACTTCCATCAATGAACTCGTTTTGTTCTTTATCATATTGCAAGTCTTGTTTCTTATCTCCATGATAGAGTTCTTCGTCAATCTCTCTCTCTTCCTGCTCAAGCTCATCGGTAATATTGATTTCATTTTCTAAATCATGAAAATATTTTGCTTGAGATTCCATTTGCATAACCCCAATTAATAGAAAACCTAGTGCAGTGGCAAATAGAATATAAATAGCAAATGATCTAAAATGTTTCATCATTAGAAGCTATTATTAACACATTTTTTAATTAACATCAACCTGTCTGCTAAACTGAAAAATTAATATTTTATTTTCTTTGTCTTGATACATACTTCGATAAACTCAGCATGAAAC
>JALLOG010000143.1 GCA_027717645.1 Desulfobacterota bacterium AH_259_B03_O07 | reverse complement strand
ATTTAGAAAATTATTTTTATTGAACGGGACAGGAATGTCCCGTCTATCCTTTGTTCGGTTTAAGGACGGACTTCATATAGAGGGTGAATTGGTCTATTTTAGAAGTGACGAAACATATGCTCATTGGAAAGAAACTATATTTGCTATATACTTATCAGCTTATTTTTTAAGGTAAATTAAAGAATAATGAAAAAGCTAATTGAAAAGGCGCACACGCTTGTTGAAGCCCTTCCTTATATTAGGGAGTTTTATGGGAAGACCATCGTCGTCAAATACGGTGGAAGCATTGGAGACGATGAGCTATCAAACTTTGCCAGGGATATAATTCTCATGAAGTATGTGGGAATGCATCCGGTTGTCGTACATGGTGGAGGTCCGCAGATTGGAAGCCTTCTTGAAAGATTGGGTATCGAATCAAGGTTTGTTGCAGGATTAAGGGTAACAGACCGTGAGACTATGGAAGTTGCCGAGATGGTATTGGTGGGAAAGATAAACCAAAAAATAGTAGCTACGATTCAAACTCTAGGTGGAAATGCGGTCGGTGTGTCAGGTAAAGAAGGAAAAATTATTCTTGCAAAGAAGATTGATGTTACTAAGTTTTCTGCTGAAAATAGAATCGACATTAAAGATAAAGAAGATTTAGGGATGGTTGGCGAAGTAGAAAAGATTAATCCGGATTTAATAAAGGTATTGGAAAATGCGGATTATATTCCGGTAATAGCCCCGATTGGCTTTGATGACCAGGGAAATACTTATAATATTAATGCTGACCACGTAGCGGGAAAGATAGCCGGTGCACTTAATGCAGCAAAGCTTATCATTCTAACAAACGTGTCGGGAATACTAGATGAAGAGGAAAAACTTGTATCCTCACTGAGCGAATCGACGGCAAGGAATTTAATTAAAAATGGTGCAATATCCAGTGGCATGATTCCAAAGGTTATTTGCGCTATCGAATCCCTTCATGAAGGGGTAGATAAAGTTCATATAATTGACGGTAGAGTCGAAAGAGCTTTAATACTTGAGATCTTTACCGATGCTGGAATAGGAACGGAGATACTGCTTTGAAAACCGAAAGGATAATATCAAAGACGCAAAGATACTTAATGACCACATATGGCCGTTACCCAATTACATTTATACGTGGCAAAGGCTCATGGTTGTGGGACAACGACGGGAATAGGTATCTTGATTTTACAAGTGGTATAGCAGTGACAAATTTGGGTCACTCCCATCCTGCTATTATAAAAGCCTTGAGAGAGCAGTCTAAAAAACTCGCTACAGTTTGTAATTTATTTCATATAGAGGAACAAGCCGATCTGGCAGAACTACTCATAAAAAATTCATTTGCCGATAAGGTTTTTTTCTGTAACAGCGGAGCTGAAGCTAATGAGGGAGCGATAAAACTTGCCAGGAAATGGGGTGGAGCAAATGGAGGTAGGTATAAGATAATTAGTGCTAAAGGTTCTTTTCACGGTAGAACATTGGGAGCTTTAAGTTCGACTGGTCAAAGGGAGTATCAAAAGGGATTTCGACCACTTCTTAAGGGTTTTAAATTCGTTCCCTATGGGGAAACCGACCCAATTAGAAGAGCTATTCGAGATGAAAAGACTTGTGCGGTAATCTTAGAGCCCATACAGGGAGAAAATGGTGTAATTGTTCCTCCTGACGATTATCTAAAAAAAGTTAGGGAACTATGTACAAATAATAACATCCTTCTAATCCTTGACGAAATTCAAGTCGGACTTGGAAGAACCGGAAGGTTATATGCTTACGAACATTCGGCTATTGTGCCGGACATAATGACTCTCGCTAAAGCCTTGGGTGGGGGAATACCATGTGGGGCTGTACTAGCCAATGACGGCGTTTCAATAAGTTTTACACCCGGTTCTCATGGTTCCACGCTAGGAGGAAATCCTTTAGCCATGCGAACTGGTAGTGCAGTTCTAAAAGCTATATTGGATAATGGGCTACTCGACAATAGTTCAAAATTGGGAGACTATTTCAATAATAGACTTAAATACATTGAAAATAAATTTAGTAGTTTAATAAATGAAGCAAGAGGAAAAGGGCTCATCCTGGGGTTAGAATTTAGGAGGAAAGAAATAGCGAAGGAAGCTGTCAACAAATGCATAGCAAAGGGGTTGTTAACAATATTAACTGTAGAAAAAGTAATGAGAATTCTTCCTCCTTTGACTGTAAATAAATACGAAATTGATTTCGCAATAAATAAATTAGAGGAAACACTAGAAGAGGTACAATATGCCTAGAAGTCTTCTTAGCATTTTTGACCTAGACAAAAAAGATATTGAAAAACTCATAAATAGGTCCTTCAAACTAAGGACTTTAAAAAAAAGTGGGAAAAGTATAAACACGCTCAAGAGAAAGTCTGTAGGAATGATATTTGAGAAGCTTTCTACCAGAACCAGAATCTCTTTTGAGGTAGGAATTAACGAGCTAGGAGGGCAAGCTTTATATACAAACCCCGCAGACATGCAGCTCGGTCGTGGTGAAACAATCGCAGATACTGCGAGGGTTATGTCTTCTTATCTCGATGGTGTAATTATTCGGACCTATGATCACGAAAGAATAATTGAATTTGAAAGAAATGCTACAGTTCCAATCATTAATGCCCTCACAAACATTGAACATCCTTGTCAGATTATCTCAGATTTATTTACATTAAAGGATAAAGGACTTGATCTAGAGAGAATGAAACTAGCTTATATAGGGGATGGTAATAATGTCGCAAATACTCTTATAGGTGCTGCAGGTATTATGGGGTTTCAAATTTCGGTTTCAACTCCGAAAGGGTTTGAGCCAGATAAAAATGTGTTAAAAGAAGCAAAGAACCTCAAAAATGGAAAGATACAAATTTCGAATAATCCAAAACAGGCAGTGAAAAATGCCGATGTGCTTTATACTGATGTGTGGATAAGCATGGGCCAGGAAAATGATAGTCGAAAGAAAGAACAGATTTTTAAACCGTATCAAATTAATAGAGCGCTCCTTTCAAAAGCGAGGCCAAAAGCATTAGTTATGCATTGTCTTCCCGCACATAGGGGTAAAGAGATCTCAGACGAAGTAGTGGATGGACCAAACTCAATTGTTTTTGAACAGGCGGCCAACAGACTCATCGTTGGTAAAGCAATACTCGAGATGTGTTTCAGCGATTAATTATTAAAATATTGCTTCAATACCTGAGCAATGTTTATATCTATACCGGGTATCGATAGAAGTTCTTCAACCGAGGCATTTCTTATATTAGATATGCTACCAATGTGTTTAAGTAGAAGAAATTTCCGTTTTTTCCCGATTCCTGGTATTGAATCAAGGGCAGACTGAAGCCCCTTTTTAGTTCTAAGCCGCCTATGATAGGAAATAGCAAATCTATGGGCTTCATCTCGAATTCGCATTAAGAATAATAGCTCTCCCGATTTCTTTGAAAGTGGAATTGGATTTTTACGACCAGGGACATATATCTTATCTGTTTCACCCTCCTCTCTGCCTTTAGCAATCGACGCTAAATCTACTTTCGCCAAGAAACCAATTTCACTCAAAACTTCTTGAGCTATGTTCAGTTGTCCTTTTCCCCCGTCAACAAGTATTAAGTCGGGTAGCTCCCATTTTTCTTGATCTGCTCTTTTAAACCTCCTTAAAAGCACTTCATACATCATTGCATAATCATTGGCTCCTATAACCGTTTTAATCTTAAACCTCTTATACCTTTTTTTATCTGGACTCCCATTTTGAAACTTAACCATAGATGCAACGGCAAGATCACCTTGAATGTTAGATATATCAAAACATTCAATTTTTTCTGGCACTCTCTTGAGAAAAAGTGCATTTTTAAGCGATTGAATCAATAAAAGTTCTTTCTGCTTTTGAGCAAATCTTCTTTTGAAACTCTCCTCGGCATTCCTTCGGGCAAGTTCAATAAATTTCAATCTAGCACCTTGTTTAGGAACCATAATATTCATCTTTTTACCCCTCTTTTCTGATAGCCAATCAGAAAATATATTCAAGCCTTCAAAACCAACAGGTATCAATATGTCTTTTGGTATAAATCTGTCTACCCCGTAAAACTGTGTCAGAAATTCTCTGAGAACCTCATTATCCTCCCAGCTGGCATTATTAAAATTAAATTCCGATTTATCAATGATATTTCCACCCCTTGAGAATAGAACAACGAAATCAACAGATCGAGATTCTCTATAGTATCCAACTACGTCCATATCTGTTTGAGTAGATGAAATTAGTCCTTGTACATCGGGATGTTTTTCAAGAAAATAAATTTGATCTCTGTAATGGGCAGCGTCCTCGAATCTTAGCTCTTCTGAAGCCTTGCTCATGCTTTCCTTTAATAGTTTTAACATCTCCGTTATTTTTCCCTTTAAAAACATCTTTGCATGTTCCACGACTTCTCCATACTTTGCTTCACTTACTCTTCCAGCGCATGGACCTGTACATAGCTTCATAAAGTAATTAAGGCATGGCCTATGAGAATGTCTCTTAAATTTAGCATCGGTGCAGTCACGAAGGGGAAAGATTCTATGAATCAGCCTCTTAGTCTTTCTTAATGCATCACCTGAGGCGAAGGGTCCAAAGTACAGAGCCCCATCATTAAGAACTTTCCTTGTATAAGTTAGCCTAGGAAATTTATCATTGATATCGAGTCTTAAAGAAGCGTAATTTTTATCGTCCTTCAACTGTATATTAAATTTAGGCTTGTGTTTTTTTATTAGAGAATTCTCTATTAAGAGGGCTTCACGGTCATTTTGCGTTACGATATAGTCCAAGTCATTAACATGTTGAATAATATAAGGGACTTGAGGTCGATTCCTTGTCCCGCTCCCCTGATAATAAGACCTCACACGATTTTTCAAGTTTTTAGCCTTCCCAATATAGATGGGCCTACCCTTTTCATCCTTCATTAGATATACCCCCGGATCCGGAGGGAGGGACTTAAGAAGCCGATTAATCGTGCTCATAACAAGATATTTTATCCAATCTTTCAAAAGATTTTAGTGTAACTAAGCTCCGTGTAGCGAGCTTCAGGGTATCTAAATATAAAAAGATATAGCTCAGGGTCAATGACAGTAGGGAGTTTCCTCCTTGTACAGGCAATAGCCCGCAATCTGTCATTTCTTTGGATGTCACGTAATTCATGGACAAAACCTATACAATTTCAATATTATTTTCTTTTTCTTTTCCTTTTCATTAATCCTTTTCGAAATGAAAAGGATTCAATTGGCATTCCAAAAATTGCATTAAGAAATTGACAATAACGATTGTAATCTCGAAGGAACAACGCGACTGAGAGATCTATTCGTATAAAATGATAGATATCTCGCATATGCTCGATATAATAGGATTTGGGCAGCCTAGCCCTGAACCCTGAGTAAAATCGAAGGGTCGAAGGGTTGTTTCTTTGTATCAAGACAAAGAAAAAGAAGAATCTTTTTGTGGATCCCCGGTGAAAGCATTCGGAGATGACAATGATATTAAAATGACATTCGTTCGAGACGACTCAACATCGGTTGGTCATTCCGAAATCGTTTCAGAATCTATGTGGAGGACTAAAGTCCTCCGCTACTGATAAAAATGAAACGTAGCCACGACCTTAAGGTCGCCATAACAATCGCAGCTAGAAGCTGCTCCCACATCACAAAAATTACCAGCTGTAAGTGACCCATCCCTTCGGCAGGACGGGGTTCGGAATGACGCTTCTGGGGCCTGCAGCAACCTATGTGGAATTATCAACTTAAATTTATAGATGGAATGTCCCGAGTAAGTTTAATTAAGAAAAAAGAACTCGGATATGAGGCGGTAACTACAAAACTAAGTTACAAAAGACTCTCAACTTGAATGACTACAGAATATTAAATAGAAATGTCTTAAAAACTATCAGTAATCCTCATCAACAAAGATTATAGGTTCATAATCAATATTAAAGGCTCTTCGCGTTGGCTCAGAATCTAGGACCCAATAACCGCCTTTAACAAATATGCTAAGAAGCCCAATTGGTGGCCTTATAACAATACTGAATAACTTAAAAGGATGTAGTGCATTAGGTGAAGGATTATAACTCGTTACCTGCCTTGTCATCGGAGACTCGGCAAAAGCAGTTGAAGTAAAAATCAATATCGCTAACAACATTGCTAATATTTTTTTCATATTCAATATCCCCCTTCTAATTCAAACGGTATATATAAAAAATATAATGCCATTATTCGTTGGAGTCAACTGATTAAGATTCTAACATCACTGATGTTCATAGTCTACTACACATCTATCCAATCTGATTTGGTTTACAAAACCCACAATCCTTTTGTGTGCTGGATGAATCTGATATGCATGAAGAGCTTCAAGATTATCAAATTCTGAATATAGGACAACATCAAAGGCAGCATCAGATGGATTAACATTAATTCCCACCTCAATATGCCTAATTTCTTTTATCTTGTCCTTCAAAGACTCAAGTTCTTTTTTCAGCTTGATTGCATTTTGATCTTTACTAGAATCATTTGCAGTATCCTTTAGCCTCCACATAACTATATGTTTTATCATAATTCTCTCAAAAGTTTTTTTAAATTTTCTTCAATTCTATTGCCATGAAGATTCTACATTAAGCATTAATTTTAACAAAACAATAAGATTTATTCATTTTATGATTATATTTTCTGGAAGAATAATGAAATATTGATATGCTCCAATCACTTTTTATTATATATAAACTCCGGAATTACCGGATCGAAATATTTATCAATTTGCTTTATGAGTTCAACTTTAGTACGCTGAAATTTTTCCCATTCACTATCTTCTATACTGTACAGCATACTATTCAACAATCGATCAATTTTCATTTGTTTTCTTGGATCATACTTGGCCAGTTCTGGTTCAAGTAAGAATGAAAAATAATTCCGACCACTCCAGAATGCTTTTACTAGAGTATCTGAACTATATTGTTTAGGGCATTAGACATCTGACGGAGTAGAATTCATTAAAATTTTGATTATTTTACTAA
>JALLOG010000142.1 GCA_027717645.1 Desulfobacterota bacterium AH_259_B03_O07 | reverse complement strand
TCATAAGTCACTGTAATTATTACAAAGGGCTGCTAGCTCAGCTAGGTAGAGCAGGTGACCATCAGTCACGTGGTTCAAGAGAATTTTACTTTTTTCGATGGTGCTATATTAGAAGGCGTAACGGTTATTAGGTTCGCTAATATTGCCGATAAGCAAAACCTGCCACCACCAACTCATCCCAACTCGTGGTATATTGGTGATAGTCAAGACCTACAAATACTCCGGGGTCTATGAAGCCCTAGAAAGCATAATTTAAGGAGGCAATGTGTCACTAACGTACTGAACGAGTACAGGGGCCTTGACATTCAAACTCAAATTTGCTAAATTGCGTATAGTTGAAATTATGTGATGAGGCAGGGGTTTAAGATGAGGTGGTTATTGCTAAGTATATAGAATTACTAATAGACCGATAAGTAATAATTGTATACTTCTGATAGTGTGTACTGAGGGTGTCCTGATCCCGACTTCTTAACTAAGATTCCTGACATTGTACACATCGTCAAGTTTAGTGCTTTATAAGGCGGTGATGTTCTATGATTCTTTTGTTGCTTACTATGATTATAGCTTTATATTTACGATATCGGAAATTAAGGAGGATATAATTACATGAATATCATCAGACACATCTCAACCCTTAGTTCTAGCATGATTATTGCCCTGGCTACGCATTTCGTGTTCATGATGACATCACGACACCCGCTCTCGCCCAGCAAGACCCACCCAGCCACAGATGCCCCTGCACCTACGCGAAATCCTTAATTTATTCCCTAGGCCAGGCTAAGGGCATAGGGACAAGACCGACGTTCCAAGTTTGCGCGCCCCGAGAGGGCGACGGGATCACACTCTCCGGCGTCACGGCTACCCACCCCCGATGCAGCGTCGAGTACACGTCACGGAGGACGAGTACAGACCCCGATAGGTTCCGCTGTTCTACTGACGTCGTGTGTATCAGCAACGACAACGCCCACGTCGATTCAACCGCACACGACCCCGTCACCCAGACCGAGCACGCAGCCTGCATAGAGCGCCTCACAACCTAATCGCACGCATCCTACGATTGCCATGCCCTCCCCAATAGCCCACCAAAAGCCCATTGATTCCAACGTCTAACGTACACTCCAAGCCTTTGGGAGGTTAACCCTCCCTCCGGCTCTTGCTCATAAAGCCACTAATATTTAAAAGGTTAGCTTGGATATGAAGGAATACTTATGAGTTCATCGGACTAACTTAAACCTTTCTTTCGGGTGTGATCGTTGCCAGGGTGATGGAGGAAACCCTGCCTGAGGTTCCGGTGGGAGTCCAGGAGAACGTTAACACGGAAGTCATGAAGTCAGATTATTCAAGTTAAAATAATAATAATTCCAAATTAACAAATGTAGCCTACCAGTAATAGCTGACTGTTAAATTTTGAGAGACACAGGAGGCAAATCGTTTACAGCACAAAACTCTTCAACAATTTGACTCATTTTTTTTATTTCTGACAAATCGTTTTTAAGCTCAATTGATACACGTTTACTCATGAGTTAAGAACTTTATAGCCATAGTAGTAATATCATCGGCTTGTTGGATGCCATAGGAAAAGTTTTTTAATTCGATTAAAATATTTTGTGTTATCTCCTGGGTATTTATTCCCCTCTGATTTTCTAAGAATGTATTTAAACGTTCATCTGAGTACATATTACCATTGCTGTCTATGGCTTCCGTAACTCCGTCAGTATAGAGAAAAATTCCTTCGCCAGCGCTGAGAGTTAACTCACCAGTAGTATAATACGCTTCATCGAATATCCCTAAAGCCATACCTCTATTATCGTCTAGGGCCCTAATCCCATGTTTAAGTGAGTAAAGGTATGGAGAATTATGTCCTCCATTACAGTAGGATAATTCACCAGTCCGAGTATTAAGTATTCCGCAGAAAATAGTTACGAACATTGCAGTATCATTATCAATACAAAGCTCTTCGTTGACTTCGGTTAAAACTTCGTCAGGCAACATATCCTTTTTGGTTTTTGCTTTAATGAGGGTCCTAGTCACCGCCATAAAAAGAGATGCTGGCACACCCTTTCCTGAAACATCACCGATGCAGAAAAATAAATGGTCATGGTCTATGAAGAAGAAATCGTAGAAATCCCCTCCCACCTCTTTTGCAGGCTCTATAGTGGCAAAAATATCAAATTCGGTCCTATTTGGAAATGGTGGAAATCTTTGAGGCAGTATACTCATCTGTATCTCACGTGCCAGTTTTAAAGTTTCTTCTATACGTTCTTTCTCGATATAAGCTTCGGTGAGTCTTGCCCTTTCCAGTGCCACAGCAGCGTGAGCTCCCAATGCTTCCAAAAGTGATATGTCCCTCTCGTCGAATACACCACCGCTTTTCTTGTTGAGAACCTGGATGACACCCTCCAACTTACCGGTACTGCTAATCATCGGCAGGCAAAGAATCGTGCGTGTTCGGTACCCAGATTGCTTGTCGAAATCTGGATTGAATCTTGGATCAGAATAAGCGTCTGGAATATTCAAGGGCTTTTGTGTTTTGGCCACTTCTCCGGCTATACCGACTCCGACTGGAAAACGAATTTCCTTTATCTTTCCAAGCTTCTGTGCTATTTTGCTCCAAAGTTCATTTCGTGACTCATCATAAAGGAAGAGACTGCTTCTGTCTGCGTCTATGACCTCAGTGGCTTTTTCCATAATAATCTGCAAAAGGTTATCCAAGCGAGTCTCACTTGATAATGCTTTAGAGACATCAAGGAGGGCTCTTAGGTCTCGTAATTGACGTTCTATTTCTTTAGGTGAAGTATTGGCCATTTCATTAACTTTTAAGAGCTTTTGATTTAGGTTTATATTTGATTTCTAAACCCTATAGTCGAGCTAATGGATGGATTTCGAGTATTATAAATGTCCTGATTTGTATAATCCAATAAAAGCTAATTAACGGAAGACGACCATGATTGTGGAAATTGAGACCATTTTAGCTGGCTTAGGCTTGTTCCTAGCTGGGATGAGGATGTTAAGTTCCAGTCTACACCAGATGAGTAGTAGAAGATTGCGTGACCTTTTTCGATGTATTAACAATTTAACGAAATGGTTTTATTAAAAAATTCTATTGAAGTATACAATACTAAATGATCATGTCCCCAAAATAGTTGGTATTAAAGGGGAGGCGAAACCTGTAAAATAGAAATAGCAAAAAGAAACTTAAAAAGGAGGTTTCGCCTATGAATAAAAATACAATAAAAGAGGATAAAAAGGAAGCATTAAATTCTTCATAATCCCAACTTAAACCGAGCTTGACAAAAGGGGAGTAGCACCATCCCTGACCACCGACTCATCCCAAATCGTAGTATATCTAGGTGAGAGTTAAGACCTACACATACTCCAAGGTCTATGAACCCCTAAACAGAATATTTTAAGGAGGCAATGTGTCACTAACGTACTGAACGAGTACAACGTGCCGGAACGTAGAAAAAAAATTGTTTATATTCGACTTTAGAGGATTATACATATATACGAAAAGTCGTTATGCTCCTAAACACTCTTCACCAATCATTCTTTAGCTTGAGTCAGACCACTTATGTAATTCTCGATCAGCGAGTTAGCCAAAGTTTTTAATAATTCAGTACCATCTTGCCCCATTCTCTGCGTAAGACCAAGTGAACAAATGCCATGCACTCCTCCCCATAAAACTTTAGCCACACGTTTAGCGCTCTCTATATCTCCGTGAACAAAAGGAAGGAGCAGCTTTTCAACAATGGCGAAGAGGGAGTTAAGTTTTAGTAAATACCACTGGGGCAGTTCTGAATCCAGTGGACGACGATATTCAAATAACGCATTCCAACGAGAATTGTATTCATGTGCAAATTCTATGTAACGATCACCCATACGTTTTATTGCCTCAACACCTTTTAGTTCCTGGTCGAGCTTTGTTTCAATGTAGTTTTGGAGATCATCCAGTGTCACGGAGTTGATATGAAAAACCAAATCATCGGAATTCTCAAAGACATTGTACAATGTCCCCGCAGAGTAACCAATTTTTGCAGCTACCTTGCGTATGCTGAAATTCTGAAATCCTCTCTCTTCTATTAGCTCTACTCCGGCTTTTATAGCCATTTCCTTCAGTTCTTTACGTGTATGGTCATTTCTACGTCCCATAGAAACATATTATACCCTAATTTGTAAACAGTGTTAAATTAATTTTTGAACAATGTTAAATTACCTATTGACAAGTGTTCAATAAAGTGATATAAGTAAAATAAACGCTGTTCAATTGCAATATGGAGCGTGAGAGTAAAAAGCAAATTTAAATGAAGGAGGTATTTATCATGAACACATTTATAACATCTTTCTTAATTATTTTCATTGCCATTGTAAGTATCGGAGGTTGTGGTGAAGATATTAAAGTGAAATGGCGGCCGTGGACTTTTGACCATATAGAGTGTTTCTCTACGAAGGATGATTGTGAGGAACTTAAAATTCTTAATGACTGTAAAAGTGCAAAATTCAAACCAGAAGGAAGTCCCCATTGTCCCGAAGGCAATGAGTGCCGCCTTAAGGGTTGTAAATTTAGTTCATCATCGTCGATCTTATTTGCTGAGGAGGAGGCTTCCCTAACTATATTTAATATGAAACAGAGTTGTGACGTAATTGCTATGGGAGAGTTTAGTACTGATTCGGAAAATGAGTGTGAGAATCTTGCAATTGATAGAGACTGCGAAAGTTTCGAGTTTATACCATCAGAGGAGGATAAGTTCTTTAATGAGTGCTGGCTTTATGATTGTCAACAATGCTTACTAGAGTCGCCCATTATTGATGAGGAATTTGTCGAGTAGGGCAATGAACTAACATAGTTAATGTTTTAAAAAAAGTTTGAAACCAATAAGTACGGAATAAAATGATTAATAATCCTTTTGGAAAAATATTAGCAGTATTTCTTCTAATTGTCGCCATGATAGCCACCTCATGTGCTTCTTACGTGAAGGTGCATCCAGAACCTGTAAATATTCAATCAGTATTAAAGCAAGGCGATACTGTAAAGATAGTTACTAAAGATAATAGAGAGATTGAATTTATAGTTGTTGAGGTGAGTGATGAAGCAATAATAGGCGAAAATGAAACAGTCCTTTTCACCGATATATCCACATTAGAAAAAATGAATGTTAGTGCAGGAAAAAATGCCCTAGTTATTACAGGAAAAATATTACTTATTACATTATATGTGGCATTAGGAGGTTTATGAAGTAGTGGAGGCATAGGCATTAGTGGATATGGATTTGGGGCATGCCATTAAATGTATGAAGCTTACATCCGAAAACGTCAAGAAAAAGGTTTTAGAAATACATGGGTCATTTATAAAGCGGTCTAAAAATATTACACAAGCTGTTTGAAATAAAGAGGGTATTAATTGATGAAGATAATTGCTAGTAGGTCTTTATATTTCTCGTTTTTCCTTTCAACTTTATTAATCCTTTCTTCCTGTGCTAAAACCAGAACTATAACTCCTCTTACCCAATCTAATCGTTCAAATGTTAACAAGATTGCTATTTTTGTTGAAGCGGATGAGGAATTTAATGTTTCTGTATCGAGGGAGAAAAACTATTCGGTGGGGATACTTTCTGGGGTAGATGCTGGCATGGGAGGTGTGTTTTTGATACCACTTGCTATTGTTTGGGGTCTGACTGAGTATGTAATCCGAAGGCATATTGATGAAAAGCATGAGGAGAGTTTGGAAGCCAAATTAACTCATTTTCACCCTGGAGAACTAATGACAGAAAAATTACAAAACTACCTAGAGTTATCCAATGCTGGCTTCACTGCTGAAATTCCCGAAGTTAATTCCCCTAGTATGTTGAAAGCAGAGGGATTTGATACTATTTTGGAAGTTACTTTAAAAGAATGGGAGATTAAGCTTTGCCCGAAAACTTTCGATAGAGTTAACGTGTGGTTTAAATTGTCTGGAAGAATGATTTTAATTGATGATAGCAGTACAGTGTGGGAGCGAGTAGAATTTTATAAGGATGAAAATTGTTATCGGATCGAAGATTTAAAAACACAACCCGAGTTATTAATAGATATTCTTTCAAGAGCTATACACAATCTAGCAGAAAATACCGTGAATGAGATTCTATAATCAAAACATTTCATTACTTAATTTTGAGCAAAGCCTGACAAATTAATCCTCACCTCCCCTCAAAATACTTCTCTTTCTTTAACTTATCCAAAATAAGCTCTTTAATAAAAGAAGAATGCATAAGCTCCTTATCAAAACAATATTTCCTCAAGGCCCCATATTCATCTTCCAAAATATAACCAAGTATTACTTATATAATTTTGAAGCTACCTAACAACTCCCACCCTATTTCAAAAAATATATAAGCTATTTAAATGATTGGTTTTTCAAGAACTTCTTTACTTTCTTGCCTTTATCTTTAAGGGTGTAGAGCCTTCCGGTCCTTGAGTTTGGATTTGCAACTTTAACAAGCTTTGCTTCTGCCAATTCATTTAAAGCCCTAGACACAATATTGAAATAAGTATTGGAGCGCTTCCCATAAATCCTTAATACCAGTTCAGAAGGCATTAAAGCTCCATCTAGCTCTTTAAGTACTCTAATTCTGTTCTTTGCCCTCTTAACGAATGAAACATCATCCAACAATGCCATAGCAATGTGTAAACAAAAGTATTATAAATATAGAATACAACAATCTACCAACACTTTATTAGCAATGAAAACTACAAAATACAATACAAATATTGAGGAAATGGAAAGGGTTTTTAAGCTGGCAGGAAAAGACAAAAAGATGATCATTGAGAATGAGGATAAGATGGTTGTTGTTTGTCAGCTAAATAAAGAACAAGCTAAAAAGATAAAAGAAATATTTTTTTTTCAAATTATATAAAGAATTCTGCTATAAATTTGTTAGATCTCACGCCCTCTTCCCCCATATACTTCTCTTATAGCAAAGTAGGTATTTTGTTACTAACGTTTTGACCAAGAACAAGAGGAAGTTTTGTGTGTTGACATGAGCCAGTTATTTGTGAGATACTAAGAATATTAAATGTTTATGCATAAAATGGGATTATGATTTCATTTATTTTATTCTTTTATTTAAAATTTCAAGTTTTTAATATTTAAACCTTTTAATTATCATTCTAAAACCTACTATT